>CAJMQA010000044.1 GCA_905215395.1 uncultured bacterium
CCTGGCGGAAGGTGCCGTTGGTGACCATGTTGTGTATATCGGCATTTGTGGCGCAGATCAGACGGATGTCTATATTCCGGACCTGGGTTGCCCCCAGACGGGATATCTGCCGTTTTTCAATGGCAGTGAGCAACCGTGACTGCATGGACATGGAGAGGTTGCCGATTTCGTCCAGAAAGAGGGTACCCCCGCTGGCAGTTTCCATACGTCCTGCTTTATCTTTGCGGGCATCCGTGAAGGCTCCTTTTTCGTATCCGAACAACTCGCTTTCAAACAGGGTTTCCGGAATTGCCCCCAGGTCAATCGGAACAAAGGGAGCTGAGGAACGGGGAGAATTTTGATAGATGGCTTTTGCGATCAGGTCCTTGCCGGTTCCGTTTTCTCCCAATAACAGGATATTGGCATCAGTGCCGGAAATTTTTTCGATGGTTCGGATCACCTCAAGCATTGCTTCTGATCTGCCGATTAATTCAACGGGTTCTTCGGGAGACGAAAGGGCGGTGAGTTGTTGTTTCAGGCTGGTCACTTCACTGCGGGACTGCCGCAGGCGGATGGCTGAACTGATGGTGGCCAGTAATTTCTCTTTTTCCCAGGGCTTCGGAATAAAGTCGGTTGCTCCCGAGCGGATGGCACGTACAGCCTTTTCGGTATCTGCATAGGCTGTGATAAATAGTACGACGGCCTGAGGGTCTTTTTGCAGGATTTTCCCCAACCAGAAAAAACCTTCCTGTCCGCTGCTGGCATCCCGGCTGAAGTTCATGTCCAGGAGTATGACATCCGGATTGAAAGTGTCCATAAAGTGTTCAATCCGTGCAGGTGATGTGGTAACCTTGATTTTTTCGGTGTAAGGTTCCAGTAATAGGTTTAAAGCAAATAGCACATCTTCGTTGTCATCGATGATCAGAATTTTACCCTGCATAGTTTCCTGGATTTGAAGTATAATTAAAATTTCAGATATCTGTGACAAATATAAATATAAAATACGTAGGATATGTGTGCGGAATCGAACGATTTTTGTGCGTATGTGCACATATCCGGGGATGATTTATTTTTGTAATATGTTGATATGTTTGTTGTTATGTTTGTGGCATGTCATTTGTCCTGTAATTTGCAAAAAGAATCAAATGAAACTAAAGATATTTTATACAATCGCGTGCCTGTTGTCTGTCATTCCGGAAATATGGGCGCAGCAAAAAACGGAAGCTGTGATGTTATTGACTTTGGATGAGACTATCCGGATGGCCCGTACCAATTCGCCTTCTGCCTTGTCTGCCCGTCATACTTTCCGTTCGGCTTATTGGAGTTACCGCTCTTTCCGAGCCAATTACCTGCCTTCGCTGAGTTTTTCCTCTGGTCCGGAGTTGACCCGTTCTATCAGTAAAATTACTCTGCCGGATGGTACGGATAAGTATGTACGTCAGAATATGCTGACCGTTGACGGAGCTTTGACTCTGACACAGAATGTAGCATTGACAGGAGGTAGCTTTTTTGTGGAGAGTACGGTACAGCGGATGAAGCTTTTCGATGCCAATTCCGTTTCTTTCCGGAGTTCCCCTATTGTTGTCGGATACAATCAGTCGATCTTTGGATACAACAGCCTGAAATGGGATAAGAAGGTAGAGCCCCTGCGGTATGCAAGAGCCAGGAAGACTTATGTAGAAACCCTGGAATTGGTGGCGGCAGAGGCTGTGAATAAGTTTTTTGCTTTGGCCCGGGCACAGAGTAATTATGAGATGGCCTGTTTCAACTATGCCAATGCGGATACCCTATATCAATTTGCCAAAGGGCGTTATGAGATCGGTACAATTACAGAGAATGAGCTGTTGCAATTGGAGATCAACCGCTTGACCGAGTCTACCAATAAGATGGATGCTTCTATTGAAATGGATAATTGCCGTCAGGATTTGTGTACTTATCTCGGGCTGGATAAAGCAGTGATTCTGGAGGTTAAAACGGAGGTTGAGGTGCCTCATTTTCAGGTGCAGCCTGCTAAAGCCTATGAGTTATTCTTACAATATAGCCCGGATATCGAAGGTTTGGAGATGCGTTTACTGGAAAGCCGGAGTGCCGTAGCACAGGCCAGGAGCAATGCCGGATTGAAAGCGGATTTTTATGTGCAATACGGATTGTCACAGACGTCGGATAATTTTGGAGATTTATATCAGGATCCGCAGGACCAGCAACAGGTGAGAGTCGGAATTTCTTTACCGATCCTGGATTGGGGGAGAGGCAGGGGAAGGGTAAAAGTGGCAAAGTCCGGTCAGGAATTGGTGAAGATACAGGTGGAGCAGGATAGGAACAGTTTAGAAATGAATGTGAGAAAAATGGTTTTACAATTCAATTTGCAATCGGAACGGGTGGAGATTGCTTATAAGACGGATATAACGGCAAGACGGCGGCATGAGGTGGCTCGTAAATTATATCTGTTGGGAAAATCTTCGGTACTTGATCTGAATGCTTCGATTTCGGAGAAAGACAGTGCCAGCCGGAGTTTCCTTTCTGCCCTGAATACTTACTGGAATTTGTATTATATGCTGCGTAGTATGACTTTGTATGATTTTCAGAATGGAAGCGAGATAGAGGTGGATTACAAGGAATTGATAAAATGATGAATTTATAAACTGGAGAATTATGGATAAGATTCTTAAAAAAAAGCCTTTTATTGTCCGTTACAGGAGCTATGTGATCGGGGGTGTTGTGTTTACTGCTTTTTTGATTTATGTGATTATCAGTTCAATGGGTGGCAGGAAGCTGAGGACGGAAATGGATAAACTTACCATAGAGGTAGTGGCTCAGGATAAATTTCTGGAATATGTGGATGCCGAAGGTATTGTGCAGCCGATTCTGACCCTGAAAGTGAATACCAATGAGGGAGGAAGTGTGGCCCGTATTGTGGGAGAAGAAGGAATGATGATGGAGAAAGGGGACACCATTTTGGTATTGACCAATCCTGAATTAATGCGTACAATTGAGGAATACCGGGATGAGTTGAATAAGCAGATGGTGGGATTCCGGGAGAAAGCCATAGAAATGGAACAAAAAAGCCTGAACCTGAAACAACAGGTATTGCAGGCTACTTATGAACTGAAGCGGCTGGAAAAGAGCTTTGCTTTGGATGAAGAGGAGTTCCGGATGGGAATTAAAAGTAAAGCCCAGCTGGAAGTTGCAAAAGATGAATTTGAGTATAAGCAAAAAAGTACGGCTTTACAATTGGAAGGATTACGGCATGATTCGGTGGTGACTGTGATCCGTAAGGAATTGATGCAGAGTGATATTTCCCGGGAAAAGAAAAAGTTTGAACGGGTTTGTGAACGGATGGATAAGCTGATTGTCAGGGCTCCGATGAGCGGACAGCTCAGTTTTATAAAAGTGACTCCGGGGCAACAGGTGGGGACTAATGAGAGTATAGGCGAGATCAAGGTGTTGGAGCAGTTTAAAATACACACCTCCCTGAGTGAATATTACATCGACCGGATCACGACTGGTTTACCTGCTACGGTAAATTATCAGAACAGGAAGTATCCGCTGAAGATCACCCGGGTGGTTCCGGAAGTCAAGGACAGAATTTTCGATGTGGATCTGGTATTCTGCGGGGAAATGCCGGAGAATGTACGGATAGGGAAGAGCTACCGGGTACAGATCGAATTGGGACAGCCTGAAGATGCGGTGATCATTCCGAAAGGGAATTTTTTCCAATATACGGGTGGCCAATGGATATATAAGCTGGATGAGTCTGGAAACCGTGCGGTAAAAGTGCCTATCTCTGTCGGACGTCAGAATCCCCGTCAATATGAAATTATAGAGGGTTTGAAAGCAGGTGACCGGGTGGTTACGACTGGATATGAAGGATTTGGGGAAGTGGAGGAACTGATTTTAAAATAAGATGTTACCGTCCCCTTCGGGATCATTGAAAGAAAATGGAATAAAAAGACTATGTTCGGACATTATACGAAAGTAGCTTGGAGAAACTTGCTGAAATATAAAGTTCAGTCGGTTATCAGTATGGTGGGATTGGGGGTTGGACTGTCCTGTTTTACCCTATGTAATAAGAATATACGGGAAATTTTCATGAAAGACCGCCGCCTGCCTTATCTCAATTCAACCTATGTTCTTTATTCAGAAGGCAGAGAGTCGGGGATACCGGATTTAGTACCCGCAAAGATAGCAGAAAAGCTGGCGGAGGAGTTCCCGGAAATTGAAAAATCAGTCATTTATTATTCTTTGGGGGAATATAATGGGAAAATGTGTGTGGTGGAACATGAAGACGGGAGTAAAACCTGGAGGGAGGAAGATTTTATTTATTCGGACAGCTCTTTCCTGAATTTCTATGATTTCCGGATCTTACAAGGCAAACGGGAAAGTATCCTGAAACAGGCAGATGCCTTGTTATTGACCCCTTCGGCAGCCATGCGTATTTTCGGGACGACGGATGTGGTGGGCAGGACTTTTATGGATGTCGATGATTTTCAGGGAATTTTCCGTACTTGTCAGGTGGCCGGGATTATGGAGGAGTTTCCGCGGCAAACCTGCTTTGACGGTCAGGCCGGGGTGGTTTTAAATACAACAGATCCCAGGACCCGGGACGGATATTATGAAACGGTATCGGAGGTCCGGTGGCGTTTATTGCCGGGAACTTCATATAAGACGATGAACCGGAAGATAGAGGATTATCTGGACAAACATCCGGAACTGACCCATGGAAAAAAAATGATGTTGTGTCTGTATCCCTATAAAGATTTCCATAGTTATGCGTATGGCGGAAAATACGGAACCAGTACACTGATCCTGTTGGGAGCGGGTTTTCTGGTTTTGCTGGCAGCGATGTTTAATTATGTGTTGTTTATGACCGGAAGAATAATCAACCGCCAGAAAGAATGTGGGGTGCGTCAGATTGCCGGGGCAGAAAATAAAGCTATTTTCAGAATGTTTGTTGTGGAGATTTCTTTGGTCATGGCTATCGTATTGGTGTTGTCACTGGCTTTTACAGAGATATTGTCACAGATCATCAGCCAGACAGGATTCAGGTGTCTGTATTTCAGGCAGGAAGGGAATTTAATATGGGAATTGGGTAAACATGCTTTGCAATATGCCATCTTTATCTGGGGAGTGATGTTACTGGTTTGCTGGTTTACCCTGAAGAGAGTGAAACTTTTCAGTATGTACAACCGGTTACAGGGCGGCGAACTCCATTACAGACCGAGGGTTCAGAATGTCTTGTTGGGAATACAGCTGGCCATTTGTATCTTTTTTGCCGGTGGTGCTTATTTCCTGTATGCCCAGCAGAATTTCCTGGAAGAGCGCATAGCCGGTCAGCTGACAAAAGAGGAGAAAGGGCGGATCTATTCCTTTAATCTGGGAGGAGAAAAGCTGACTCCTATCCGGCAGGATTTCGGAAATATGGTGAAATCCAATCCTTATATCGGGGAATCTTGCCGTTGCGGCAATTCTCTGTTCGGACCCTGGCAATTGCGGGAAAAGCAATGGAAAATGGAAGGGATAAAGGAAGAGGATAAACTGTTGCTTCATTTCATGTACATTGATCCGGATTACCCTTCCTTTATTCATGCCGGAATGGAAGAAGGACGTTTTTTTGCTCCGGGCGAAATGAATGCAGTGGTAGTGAACCGGGAATTTGCACGCCGCGTAGGATTCAATCCCTTGGGGAAAGAGATTGCTGTGGAATATTTTGATCCTATGACCACTTACCGGATTGTGGGAATCATTGAAGACATCGTTTCTGTCGGGGCAAATCCGGTTACGGGGCCTTGTATTTACCTCCCTTATCCGGATGCTTATCCCAATCTGACTTATTATGTGAAGCTGGCCGATGGTGTTTCCCTGGAAGTATTAAAACCGCTGGAAGAGAAGATGCGGGAGCAGGTGAGTCCTTTTACGAGAATAAATATCAGTAACCTGGACGATGATGTAGAGGGTTATTTGTGGGAGGTGGCTACCATGAAAGTGATGACTTGGGTGATTTCAGCCGTATGTATCGTCATCTGCCTGTTGGGCATTTATTCCTCGATGATGCTGGCTGTGGAAAAGAGAAGCCGGGAAATGGCCATCCGCAAAATCAATGGCGCTACCTTATGGGATATAGCCCGGATATTCGGACAACACTATTTTCTATTGTTACTGGTGGCTGCTCTGATTGCTTTCCCTGTGCTCTACCGGGTTGTCGCTGAATGGCTGGAAGGTTATAATATGCGTATTACGATAAGTTGGTTGCCTTTTGCCGGAATTTTCGGGTTGATAGGGGGTATTGTCTTTTTGACGATATTATCACAATTGATAAAGGTGGTGAAGGTAAATCCCGGAGAGGCCTTAAAAAGTGAAAAATAAAATGAAGGAATTATGATCAGAATAGAAAATTTACAAAAGGTATTCAGGACGGATGAGGTGGAAACACTGGCATTGGACGATGTTAATATTGAGGTGAAGGATGGGGAATTTGTAGCTATAATGGGACCTTCCGGCTGTGGGAAATCCACTTTACTGAATATTCTGGGATTGTTGGATAATCCCACTGGTGGGAAATATTATCTGAATGGGACGGAAGTGTCCGGATTTGCCGAATCCCAACGAACCAAACTGAGAAAGGGTACGATCGGATTTATCTTTCAGAGTTTTAACTTGATAGACGAACTGAATGTATATGAGAATATAGAACTCCCCTTGCTTTATATGGGGTTGCCGGCTGCTGAGCGGAAAAAACGGGTGGAAACAGCTATGGAAAGGATGTCCATCACACACCGGAAGAAACATTTCCCCCAGCAGTTATCCGGAGGGCAGCAGCAACGTGTGGCTATTGCCCGGGCTGTGGTGGCAGCACCCGCATTGATCCTGGCCGATGAGCCTACCGGAAATCTGGATTCCAGGAACGGGCTGGAGGTGATGAATCTGTTGAAGGAGTTGAACGAGGAGGGGACAACGATTATCATGGTTACCCATTCCCGGCACGATGCCGGTTTTGCTGACCGGATTATCAATCTTTTTGACGGTAAGGTGGTAACGGAAATTGCATTAAGCTAGGAACGCATGATCATACATTATTTTAAGATTGCCTGGCGGAATATTCTGAAGTATAAGGTTTCTGCCGGTATCGGAATCATCGGATTGGCAGTAGGATTACTTTGTTTTGTCCTTTGTTGCTATTGTGCCCGTTTGATTATGGGAGCCGATCAGGATTTTCCCGGATACAAACGTATTGCGGAGATTAGCCTGACTAATGAAGGGGACTATTTTTCGGGTACACCGGCCCATACCATTGCTGCTTTGGGAAATAATTTTGCCGGAAGTGTGGAGTGCTTTACCAGTGTGACCTATGCTGCTGAATTGAATGTATCGTTTGAGCAGAAAGATGGCCGGTCGTCTGTTTTTGTAATCAATACGCTGGAGGTAGATCCTCATTTCAAAGATGTGTTTTCCTGTCGGTTGGTGGCTGGAAACTGGGAACAGATTTTCCGGCAGAAAAATGCGGTGGTACTCAGTCGTAGTATGGCGGCAAAGGTATATGGTAAAGAGAATCCTTTGGGCAAGTTATTCCATCCGAATGAGTTTTCTTTCCGTTCGCCGGAAAGGGAATATACTCCGGAGGAATTAGCAGCCATAGATTATATTGTTATGGGAGTAATGGAGGATTTACCCTTGAATGCCAGTTTCAGTTTCCTGAAACCTGTACATGCCTTGTTGTACAATGATGAATACGGGGTGTTGCAGAATCAGAAACCCGGAGACGGGAGGACGATGTGCAATACTTATGCTTTATTGCGTCCCGGAGTGAGCCTGCCGGAATTGAACCGCCTGGTTGATGTGAAGAAACATGGAGTGATGCTTGGGAGTCTGGTATGGACTCCGGAATTTTCTCCCATAGGGGAAGAGTATATGAAAAGATTTCATGGGTTCGGGAATATATTTCTGGGGATCGGGACATTGATATTACTGGTGTCCCTGTTGAATTTTTTCACTTTTCTGGCCGGTAATTTTTTCAACCGTCTCAGGGAATATAATATACGGAAAGGGGTTGGAGCTAACCGGAAGCAGTTGTTCGGACTGTTGTTTTCGGAAAACCTGTTGTATATCGTTCCGGTAGCTGTGCTGGTATTTTGTTTGCTGGAATTGCTGCACGAACATCTGGATTTTAGTATAGGGAACCGGGCGTTACTGTTTTCAGTACGTATATTGTTTCTGCAGTTGTTGCAATATCTGGCTTGGGGGATTGTGCTGTGTGGGATGATTTGCTGGTTGATCAGTGTACATCTTAACCGGAAATACATCGGGGGAGGATTGCGGAATCCGGAAAGGCAGCCTAAAAATTGGGTACGGAACGGTATGCTGGGGTTGCAGTTGATCATTTGTTGTTTATTTCTGGTGGGTAGTCTGGCTTTGTATCAGCAATCCCGTAAAATTGACAATACTCTTTTTGCTTCTCTTTCAGCAGAAGAGAAAGAGAATATATTGGAGGTACAACTGGATTATCCGCAATTAAAAAACAAGGAAACTTTTCTGATTGAAAGTTTTTCACGTTTCCCGGAAGTGGTCGGCAGGATGGAAGCGGATCAGCAGTTGATGTCCTGGGAGAACGGCGGGATGGGGGTCAGAGGGAATGAGTATATCGAATACAGGATTATTAAGGTCAGTCCGAATTTTACTTCTTTCCTGAAGATGCCGTTATTAGAGGGACAGGTATTCCAATGTCCCGGACAGGCTGTAATAGATCCCCGGATAGCCCGGTGGATAGGAGGGGATCCCTTAAATAAAGTATTGGACAATGGAAACCGGGGAAAATTTGAGGTGTCCGGACTGACAGAGGCTTTACCTGAAATCTATACAGAGGGAAGAAATATTGCGGTGTTGTGGACAAAATCCGAACATCCGGTTTATAGTTATCTGAAAGTGCAGCCCGGCACAGGAAAGGTGGTCAGGAAAAAAGTGAAGGATCTTTTGACTGGAATGTTACCGGAATCCGTTCAGATAAATATTCATACTTTGCAGGAAGTGATCGATAAACAGGATCGTTTTAACAACCAGATGAAACCTGTATTTTTATTTTTCACCATTGTGTGTATCCTGATAACCATACTTGGAGTTTATTCTGCTATTTCTATAGATACCCGGAGAAGACAGAAAGAGGTGGCTATCCGCAAGATTAACGGAGCTCCTGCCTGGAATATTATAGGGCTTTTTGTCCGGCTTTATATTCGTTTACTCGCGGTTACGGTGCTCCTGTGTTTTCCTGTACTTTGGTGGGGAATAAAAATGTGGCTGGCTGATTATACCGTACATTTCTATTACGGACTCTGGTTTTGGCTGGGTATTTTAGGTTTTCTGGTATTGATTATCGCTGTGACAATTGTCTGGAAAATCCGGGAGATTATGGGCTTGAACCCGGTCGGCATACTCCGGAGCGAATGAATAACCGGGCTTACTTGGCCCGGTATTTATTGTCCCGTAAGATAGTCAGGACTTTTTCCTTTACTTCTCCCTGTATGATGATTTCGCCGTCCTTGGCGGAGCCTCCTACCCCGCATTTGTTTTTCAGGAGTTTGGCCAGTTCTTTCAGATCGTCTTCAGAACCTATAAATCCTTGTATGAGGGTGACAGTTTTACCTTTCCGTTGTTTGGAATCGAGGGTGACACGTAAGTTTTGTTTTTCCGGCTCCAGAGTTTCGGCTTCTTCATTCTGGTCATATTCGTAATTATAATCCGGATTGGTGGAGTATACTACGTTGATTCTGTTTTTTTTGTCGGATTTCATAGCGTTGTGTATTTGTATTGTCCCCGCAAAGATAAGTGGTTTTATTTTTAATCGGCGCCGGATGGTTAATTTTCTGTTAAACGATTGTTTGTGATAAATATTGGGAGTAATTTTACCGCCGCAAAAGAGACAAAATAAACTATATGACATGAACAAGATTCTGAAAAAAACGTACTTCTCAGAAAAAGTGGTGCAACTGGTTGTGGAAGCCCCGTTGATTGCTAAATCACGGAAACCGGGTAATTTTGTTATCGTAAGGGTCGGTGAAAAAGGCGAACGGATGCCGCTAACGATTTCGGACGCAGATACAGAGCGTGGAACGATTACATTGGTTGTACAGAAAATGGGTGTATCTTCTACGAAGCTTTGCAATTTGAATGAAGGTGAATATATAACGGATTTGGTGGGGCCGTTGGGTAAACCTACACATATTGAAAAGGCCGGAACTGTTCTGGCTTGTGGTGGTGGGGTAGGTGTGGCTCCGCTTCTGCCGATCATTCGTGCTTTCAAGGAAGCAGGTAACCGGGTGGTGAGTATTCTGGCTGCACGTACCAAAGAGTTGATCATACTGGAAGATGAGGTACGTAAGGCTTCGGATGAGGTGATTATTATGACCGATGACGGAAGCTATGGAAAGCAGGGGGTGGTGACTGTCGGGATGGAAGAGGTGATTCAGCGGGAGAAGGTGGATTTGTGTGTGACGATTGGTCCGGCTATCATGATGAAATTCTGTGCTTTATTGACTCAAAAATACAATATTCCGACTATCGCCAGTCTGAATGCCATTATGGTAGACGGAACGGGAATGTGCGGGGCTTGCCGGGTGACAGTAGGGGGAAAGACGAAGTTTACCTGTGTCGATGGTCCTGAGTTTGATGCACACCAGATTGATTTTGATGAAATGTTGTCGCGTCTGGGAGGATTCAAAAGGGCGGAAAGCGAAAAAATGGAGGAATTCGTCCACCATGGCGACTGTGCGCTGAGCGATCGGAATTCGGAGTGGCGTAAAGCTTTGCGCGAAGCCGTAAAAGCGAAAGACCGGACGCAGATCGAACGGGTGAAAATGCCTGAGCGCACTCCGGCTGAACGGATCACCAGCCAGCGTCTGGAAGTGAATACCGGTTTGACTAAAGAGATGGCAATGCGGGAAGCGATGCGCTGTCAGGACTGTGCCAACCCCACTTGTATGGAGGGATGTCCTGTAGGGATAGATATTCCCGGATTTATTAAGAATATAGAGCGTGGAGAAATCCTGGAAGCTGCTGCTGTATTGAAAAAGACAAGTGCATTACCTGCTGTTTGCGGACGGGTATGTCCTCAGGAAAAGCAGTGTGAGTCGAAATGTTTCTATCTGCAGAAAATGAAAAAAGATCCGGTGGCTATCGGTTATCTGGAACGTTTTGCTGCTGATTATGAACGCGAATCCGGTCAGATTGCTGTTCCTGAAGTAGCTGCTCCCAATGGAATAAAAATAGCTGTGATCGGCTCCGGTCCTTCCGGTTTGTCTTTTGCCGGGGATATGGTGAAACGGGGATATGACGTGACTGTATTTGAAGCTTTGCACGAGATTGGCGGAGTGTTGAAATACGGTATTCCTGAATTCCGTTTGCCGAACCATATTGTGGATGTGGAGATCGATAACCTGAAGAAGATGGGAGTTAAATTTGTAACTAACTTCATTGTGGGTTTGACGGAAGGCATTGAGGACCTGAAAAAAGAAGGATTCAAAGGCTTTTATGTGGCATCGGGTGCAGGTTTGCCCAACTTTATGAATATTCCGGGTGAGAACTCCAATGGCGTGCTTTCGTCCAATGAATATCTGACACGTGTAAATCTGATGGGCGCTGACAATGAATTTTCAGATACTCCGGTGTACCGGGGCAAAAATGTGGTGGTTGTCGGAGGTGGAAATACGGCCATGGACTCGGTGCGTACTGCTAAACGTCTGGGGGCAGAGAGGGCGGTGATCGTATATCGCCGGAGCGAGGCAGAGATGCCTGCCCGTCTGGAAGAGGTGAAGCATGCCAAGGAAGAAGGATGTGAATTCCTGACCCTGACCAATCCGGTGGAATACATTGCCGATGAAAAAGGATATGTGAAACAGGTGAAGGTGCAGAAAATGGAACTGGGTGAACCGGATGCCAGTGGTCGCCGCCGGCCTGTAGCTGTTGAAGGCAGTGAGTATCTGATTGATGCCGATGTTGTCGTGGTGGCTGTCGGAGTGTCTCCGAACCCGATCGTTCCCCGTTCTGTTGCCGGACTCGAAGTGTCTAAAAAAGGTACCATTGTCGTAGATGATGCAACCATGCAGTCTAATCTGCCGGAATTCTACGCCGGAGGAGACATCGTTCGCGGTGGAGCTACCGTTATCCTGGCTATGGGAGACGGTCGCCGTGCTGCTGCCCATATGGACGGCCAGTTCAGAAAATAAAAGGACTTTATGTTTTAGATAATCGTGGGGATATCTGCAATCCCCACGATTTGTTTTATGTATGAGGGAAAGCAGATAAATTCTTAGTTTTTATTATAAGAATGTTTATATTTGCACTGATTATAGGTGCAATTATGATAATTAGTGAGAAGGATTTTTCCGGATTTATTACCGGACAGGAAAAAGCATTTGAAACGATTTTCCGCCAATACTATAAAACATTGGTGTCTTTCTCAATGCGTTACGGTTTGGAGCAGATGGAGGCAGAGGATGTGGTGATTGAGGCGATTCACCGCATCTGGCAGATGCGTCGTGATGTGGAGTCGGCAGCTGCCCTTCACACCTTATTTTTCACTTCAGTGCGGAACAGGACCGTGAATGTGGTCCGGAATAATAAAAACCGGGAGCGGATTATCGGGAGCCGGGAAAATACGGAAGCGGAAGAATTCCGCGATCATTTGATGGAAGAGGAAGTCAGCCGTTTATTGAATGAGGCTGTCACAGCGCTGCCTCCGCAGTGCCGCCAGGTGGTGATGCTTTTGCTGACGGGAGAATCGGTGGCTGATATTGCCGGAAAAATGGATATTTCGGTTAGTTCGGTGAAAACGTATAAAGCCCGGGCCATTGAGATACTGAGGGGTACATTGAAGGATTATCCTTGCGTTTTGTGGCTGCTAATCTCCCGTCTGAGATAATTTTTATGGCAGGCGAATTACGCTTGAAGGGTTAGTAATATCCACAGTAATACGGGATGATTGCCTAATATTTTCCTTAAAGTTTTATAAGCGCTTTTTTTCAGTGTTTTTACGCTGTTGACGGAAATCCGGAGTTCCCGGGCTATTTCCTCATTGTTTTTCCCGTTTAATCCCAGAATGATGATTTTCTGTGTTTGGGGCGGAAGCTGGTCGATGGCTTTGTAGAGCAGGCGCAGGGTTTCCTGATAGGTGATTTCATGCAGGGAATCGGTTATTTTTTCTTCCACTTGCTCCTGCTGGGTGTATTCTTGTCTGACTTTCTGGTGTTTGAGATAATCCAGACAGAGATTCCGGGCTGTGATGTAGACAAAAGATTTGGCTTTTTCGGGAACATCAAAATCGTTTCTTCTTTCGTATAAACGGATGAAGGTGTCTTGGGCGATGTCCCGGGCAATATGGTCTTCTGCCGTATATTTCCTGGCAAAACGGTATACGGGTTCAAAGTACTCCTCAAAGAAAAGCCTGAAGTTTTTATTATTGCCTAACAAATCTTTATACTTAACCTTTTCAGCCATTGTTTATCATTCATCTTTTGCAAAGATACGTTTTTGTTTGAATTTTTTTAGGATTTCTCATTTTTTCACTCACCCGCTTTTTCAATTGAGTCGTTATAAATACAAAACCGATAAAATGGAAGAACTTGATCAGAATTACCGGATTGCCCGGTGGATTGTTGCAGAGGCTACAGGTAGTATTACCGATGAGGAGAGCGCTTGTCTGATGGTATGGAGAAAGGAGGATGGGGCGCATGAGCGGCAATACCGGGAAATCCGTAACCGTTTACTGGAAGATGCTCAGGCAGGGGAACGTCTGGATATCCGGAAGGAGTGGAAGGGGTTTGAAAAAAAGTTGCCTGTCCGGAAAAAAGTTGTAAAACTCTGGTATTATGCGGGGGTAGCCTGTGTGGTGTTTGGGCTGGTGGTGACTTTATTGTGGAAGACGCCAGTTGTTACAGACCCTGTGCTGGTCGGTATGACTGGCGGGATCAAGGGCTTTAAGGCAACTTTGACACTGGGAGACGGACGCCGGATAAATATCGGGGATTCTACGGATAAGACCATTGCTGTGGTAAAAGGGGCCAGGATTGTTTCGGGAAATAACCAGGTCGTTTATGATGCAGTGGAGGAGCCGCGGAAGGAAGAGGTGGAATGGAATACGATATCGGTGCCTCGCGGAGGGGAATATAAACTGGTGTTGTCCGATGGCACCCGGGTGTGGCTGAATTCGGAGTCGCAGCTTACATATCCGGTGCGTTTTACGGGGGATACCCGGGAGGTGAAAATGCAGGGGGAGATTTGTTTCAGTGTGGCCCGGGATGAATCACAGCCTTTTATAGTCCGGTCGGGGGAAGTGGCAGTAAAAGTATTGGGAACCCTGTTTAATATGGAAGCTTATGCAGGAGAACGCCAGGTTACTACCACATTGGTGAGCGGAAAGGTAGAAGTGCAGCTGGGAGGACAGGTGCAGCTTCTCCGGCCTGACCAGCAATTGGTGATAGAGGACGACCGTTTTTTTCTACAAGAGGTGATTGCCGCAGATTATATCAGTTGGACAAACGGATTATTCCATTTTACGGAAGCTTCGCTTGAAGAAATCATGACCCGTTTGGCACGCTGGTATGAGGTGGAGTTTTTCTTTGCAGCCCCTTCCCTGAAGGATGCACACTTTTCCCTGGACATCCGGAGATATGATCATATTTCATCCATCCTTTCAAAATTGGAAAGGACCGGCAGGGCACGGTTCAGGGTAAATGGTAAAACTATTATTATCGAGGAATAAACAGGATATGTAAAAAAAGCAATACATGCGGACACATGTACTGCTTTGGTTTAATATATCTCTCCCTGGCAAAGGAGAAATAACAATTAATAACCTTATTCACAAATGTATGAAAAAAAAGTTAATTACTGGTAGTTTTGTCCTGACAAAATTACCGCGAATGTTGATTGTGATGAAAGCAGTGTTCATTCTGTTGGTGTGTTCCCTGAATTTACATGCATCTGTCTTTTCCCAGCAAAAGAAAATTGATATCTCGATGAAAGAGGCTGCATTGACGGATGTGTTCAATTATTTACGGCAGGTGAGCGACTATAAGTTTATTTATGACAGCGATGCCATAAAGAAATTACAGCCGGTTTCCATTCATCTGGAAAATGCTGCCCTGAGTGAGGTGCTGAGTGGTTGTCTGGCCGGGAGTAATTTTGTGTATTTTATAGAAGATGAGGTTGTCATTATCCGGGAACAGAAGGGTATGACTCAGCAACAGGCGCAGGAACATCTGATTACCGGAAGGCTGACGGATGAAAAAGGGAATGTATTGCCGGGAGTCACTGTACAGATTCAGGGAACCTCCTTTGGCACAGTAACAGATGCGGATGGAAAGTATTCGCTGAAACTACCGGAAGTCAGAGACATTACCCTGGTCTTTTCGTTTATCGGAATGGAAACCAAAGAGATCAGATGGACGGGAGAGAAGACGTTGGATGTGGTGTTGAAGGAAAAAGCGGCAGAGATGGATGAAGTGGTGGTGACCGGTATCTTTACCCGTAAGAAG
Source organism: uncultured bacterium (assembly GCA_905215395.1). Classification (GTDB taxonomy): domain Bacteria; phylum Bacteroidota; class Bacteroidia; order Bacteroidales; family Marinifilaceae; genus Odoribacter. The sequence goes on from CAJMQA010000044.1 coordinate 15,498, forward strand.
GAAAGTTTTACCGGTTCTTCAGCCACTTTTACACAGAAAGAGCTGAAAATGATCGGTAACTCCAATGTACTCGAGAGCCTGAAAACCCTGGATCCTTCGTTTGCCATTATCGAGAACAATGAATTTGGTTCTGACCCTAACCGTTTACCAAATATCGAGATCCGCGGAAAAACCAGTGTGATCGGGCTGACCGAAGAGTATAATACCGACCCCAATCAGCCTTTGTTCATCTTGGATGGTTTTGAATCGACCCTGGCGACGATCAGCGATTTGAGTATGGACCGCGTGCAGAGTATCACTGTCCTGAAGGATGCAGCGGCAACTGCCATCTACGGATCAAAGGCCGCTAACGGAGTAGTTGTGGTGGAAACGAAAGCCCCTGCTGCCGGACAGTTGAGATTAAATTATAACGGGAATCTGAACATCACTTTTGCTGATCTTTCGGATTACAATCTGATGAACGGGGAGGAGAAGTTGCAGTTTGAATTGCTGACAGGATTGTATAATACGGTGGGGGAAGACGGATATATTGCCGATGTGGCTATGGAGCGTAAATACAACAGCCGTTTAGCCGAAGTGAGAAGGGGTGTAGATACTTACTGGATGAATGAGCCCCTGCGTGTGGGGGTGACCCACAAACACAATCTGTTTCTGGAAGGCGGGGACGGAGTGATGCGTTATGGAGTGGGAGTGAGCTACGGTAAGACACAGGGGGTGATGAAAGGCTCGGACCGGGATGTGCTTAACGGGAATGTCCGCCTGATCTATCGCAAGGGAAGGATGGCTTTTACCAATTCCCTGAATGTGGATTATACGAAAGCC
>CAJMQA010000045.1 GCA_905215395.1 uncultured bacterium
CCCCCTGATAGATGGTATTATCGGTTCCCATACGTGTACCGCTCAGGATGCTGGCGTATGGCATAATGGTGCAGTTATCACCTATTTCGACGTTTTTATCGATGTAGGCAAAAGGATGAATAGTGACATTTTGCCCTATTTTTGCTTCCGGATCGACATAAGCTAATGGACTGATCATAATATTGAATTTAGTTGTAATTATTTGATTCCTCCTCCCAGAGCATGATACAGGTTTACGATGGCCTGCATTTGCTGGTATCTGTCAGCTATTCCGGAGAGTTGAGCGCTAAGCAGGGATTGCTGTGCTGTCAGTACTTCCAGATAGGTAGTCGATGATCCTAAAGTTAGCAATTCTTCAGTGTATTCTACCGATCTTTCAAGGAATTGTATCTGTTCTCTGCGTTGTACCAATTTCTGGCTGGCTGATTCGTACAGATTCAATGCATTACTGACTTCACTTCCGGCATTTAGTACCGTCTGTTCAAAATTTAATTTGGCCTCTTCCTGTTGGGCTTTGGCAATTTTCAGGCGTGCAATATTGGCTCCCCGGTAAAATAAAGGTTGGGTAAGTGCCCCCAGGGCTGAAGCAATCATCTTACCCGGATTCAGGATCATATTTCCGGCTTGGTTGGTCCAGCCGAAAGTGCCGCTGATGGAAAGTTGGGGATAAAAAGCGGCACGGGCTTCATTGGCATTATAATATGTACCTGCCAATGCCATTTCTGCTGCTTTAACATCCGGACGGTTAGCCAGTAGTTGTACCGGGATGCCGGCATTCAGTACTAAAGGTAATTTCTGGGTATCCAGATTTCCGCGTTCAATTTTTTGCGGGGCTTGACGAAGTAACAGGGACAATGAATTCTCCGTTTCCCGGATTTGATTTTTTAAATCGGATATGGAGGCCAGTACGGCCCTGTAATTGGCTTCACTTTGTACTACGCCTGCTTCATTTACCATGGCAGCCTGTTTCATAGCCTTCATGGTTTCAACATTCCTAGCCCACAATACAGAAGTTTCTTCCGTCGTTTCCAATTGTTTGTCCAGCATCAGCAGGGTGTAATAATAATTGGCAATTGCAGCGATGACCTGGGTCTGAACTGCCTGCCGATAGGCCTCGCTTTGTAATAAAGCAGCTTTTGCTGCACGCTTTGTGTTCAGAAGTTTTCCGAAAAGGTCTATTTCCCAGCTTGCAGATACCGGTAAACTCCAACTCCAGTTGCCCCGTTGATGGTCGTAACTGCTTATCCCTCCCTGGGGTGTCAGGGCGAGTGAAGGGAAGTAGGAAAGGCGGGAAGTCATCAGACTGGCCTGGGACTCCTTGACTCTCAATAAGGCGGTCTGTAAATCGGTGTTCCGCTCTAGTCCCTGCCGGATAAGAATTTGCAGATATTGGTCTGTAAATACTTTTTCCCAGGGAAGATTAGCCATATTGCTGGGATCAGAACTCAGGGTATCATTGTCTGCTACCGGATCCCGGTAAAGACCTTGCAGGTCTATATCCGGACGGCTATATTGTTTGTATATATGGCAACTACTGAAAAGTGTTGTCATACATAATGTATATATCAGGATTTGTAATTTCATATTTTTAGTCTTTCGTATACTGTTCAATTTCGGATTCGATTTCGCTATTGTCTATATCATGCCATTCCAATGGTCTGAATTTTTCCTGCAGATATTCAAAAGCAACGAATAAAGCCGGAACAATGAATATCTGGCAAACCATGCCGATGAACATGCCGCCGATGGCTCCGGTTCCCAGGGTGCTGTTGCCGTTGGCTCCTACACCATGGGCAAACATCAGGGGTAATAGACCAATTACCATGGCCAGAGAGGTCATCAGAATCGGCCGTAAACGGGCGGAAGCCCCGGAAACAGCTGCTTCTGTAATGCTCATTCCGGTTTTACGTCTGTCTAAAGCAAATTCTGTGATTAGAATGGCATTCTTGGCCAGCAAACCAACCAACATAATCAGGGCAATCTGCATGTAGATGTTATTTTCTACTCCCATGATCTGGGCAAAGATAAAACTGCCCATCAAACCGGCAGGTATCGAAAGAAGTACTACCAGAGGTAAGATATAACTTTCATATTGTGCACTCAGCAATAGGTATACGAAGACAAAACAGAGGAGGAAAATGATGGCAGTTGAACTGCCGCTACTGCTTTGTTCTTCCCGCGTCATTCCGGAGAATTCATAACCGTAACCTGTGGGTAATGCCTGGGCTGCAACTTCTTCGATGGCTTTGATAGCCTGGCCCGAACTATAGCCTTCAGCCGGAGAGCCGTTGATACTCATAGCTGTAAACATATTGAAACGTTTGATGTTGTCCGGATCGTAAACTTTTGTCAGGGTCATAAACTGACTGATGGGTGCCATTTCGTTGCCATTGCGTACTTTCACATTTAGCAGGGATTCCGGATTGATACGGTATTGGGGATCTGCCTGAATCATCACCCGGTATAGCTTACCGAAACGGTTGAAGTTTGAAACATATATGCCTCCGTAATAACCTTGCAGGGTTGTTAGAATATCATTGGGACTGATACCTGCCTGCTTGCATTTGGCTGCGTCAATATCAATTATATACTGAGGAAAACTGGGATTAAAGGAGGTCTGGGCGGTTGCAATTTCAGGACGGTCTTTCAGCTTGGTCAGAAAATCCTGGGCCACCTGGTAGAAAGCATTCAGATCTCCTCCGGTTTTATCCTGTAGATTGAACTCAAATCCATTGGTTATACTGTATCCCGGGATCATTGGAGGGGTAAACAGTAAAACGCGCGCATCTTTGATCAGGGCTCTGGCCTGCATATACAAAGTTCCTACGATGGTGTTTACATCTTGTCCTTTTTTTCTCTCTTCCCAGTCTTTCAGTTTTACAATCATGGTTCCATAGGAATTACCTTGGCCGGCCAGAAAACTGTATCCGGTAATCTGGGTCCGGCTTTTTACAGCCGGATTTGCGGCTATCAGGCTGTCTACTTGTAGCATGGCCTGGTTGGTCCTCTCTTGTGAGGTGCCTGGAGCCATATCCACAACAGCGAAGATTGTGCCTGTATCTTCATTTGGAACCAGACCTGTCGGAGTGATATTCATCAGGAAAACCAGGAGTATAAAAGAGATAATCACTGTTCCCCAGGCGAAAAATTTCCGGTGGATAAAGAATTTTACTCCTTTTTCATATTTTTTTAAGGTAATATCATAAGCAGTGTTAAATGCTATATGAAAGCGTTCTACAAAAGTAGTTTTTTGCTTTTGTCCGTTTTTATTGTGCGGCTTTAAAAACATCGCGCATAAGGCCGGACTCAGGGTTAAGGCATTGATGGCGGACAAACCGATGGCAATGGCCATCGTCAGCCCAAATTGACGGTAAAATGTTCCGGAAGTCCCGCTCATAAAACTGACAGGGATGAATACGGACATCATAACCAGGGTGATGGAAACGATGGCTCCTCCTAATTCACTCATAGCATCAATAGAGGCTAAACGGGCTGATTTATACCCCTGATCCAGTTTGGCGTGAACTCCTTCAACTACTACAATTGCATCGTCTACCACTATTGCAATGGCCAGTACCATGGCACAAAGAGTTAAAAGATTGACGCTGAATCCGATCAGGTAGAGTCCGAAAAAGGTTCCGATCAAGGCAACCGGAATGGCAATTGCCGGTATCAATGTCGACCGGAAATCCTGAAGAAAAATATATACAACCAGAAATACCAGTATAAATGCCTCTATCAATGTCTTTAAAACTTCATGTATGGAAGCATATAAAAAATCGTTGGCATTCAACAGTTCTACGACTTTGACTCGGGGCGGGAGAGTAGGTTCTATTTTTTTGAGATATGTGGTGATGTCATTAATAATGGTTGTGGCATTTGAACCGGCTGTCTGATAAATAATTGAGGTTACACCCGGATGACCGTTTACGTTGTTGCTATAGCCATATGACAAACGGCCGAGTTCAAGCGTAGCGATATCTTTCAAACGTAAAATCTCTCCACCTGACGTGGCCCGGATAACAATATTTTCAAATTCTTCAGTCGTCTGTAACCGGCCTTTGTATTTCATGACATACTGGAAGGATTGGTTACCCCGTTCCCCAAATTGTCCCGGAGCAGCTTCGATGTTCTGTTCTGCCAGAGCTGTTGTTATATCTGATGGCATTAATTTATGCTGAGCCATCGCATCCGGTTTTAGCCAGATACGCATGGAGTAGTCAGTACCCATAACCATGGCATCTCCAACACCCGGGATACGTTTGATTTCCGGAATGATATTGATGTTCATATAGTTTTCCAGAAATGTATTATCGTATTTATTGTCAGAACTATATAAAGCAAAACCGAGTAACATGCTGGTCTGACGTTTCTGAGTAATGACTCCTACTTTGGTTACTTCGGAAGGGAGAAAGCCCTGAGCTTTGGCTACCCGGTTCTGTACGTTTACAGCTGCCATATCCGGGTCAGTTCCCTGCTTGAAATAAACGGTTATGGTGGCATCTCCGGTATTGGTTGCTGTAGAATTCATGTACATCATATTTTCTACACCATTGATTTGTTCTTCCAGAGGGGATATGACACTATTCAATATGGTTTGTGCATTGGCTCCTGTATAGCTCGTGGATACCTGGATGGTAGGAGGAGCAATATCCGGATATTGTGAGACAGGTAAAGAGACTAACCCCAGTACTCCCAAAATAACGATGAGAATGGAAATCACCGTGGAGAGGACAGGACGATTTATAAATTTATCTAATTTCATTTTTTATGATTTTAAATCAGACTATTGCTTGGCCGATTGGGTAGCGGCATTTAATTTTGCAGCAGATTGTTCCGGGCTGATGGGATTGATTCGGGTTCCGTCTCTCAGGGTACCTACCCCTTCTATCACGATTTTGTCACCGGCTTTTAGACCGGAGGTAACGATAAAATTTTTACCGTCATCCAATTTAAATACTTTTATCTCTGTATTTTTTACCTGAGAATTGGTATCGACAACAAATACAAACCGTTTGTTCTGGAGTTCATAAGTGGCTTTTTGGGGAATGACCAATGCTTCTTTAAATTCTGACGGGATAATCACAGAACCGGTTCCACCGCTCCTCAGCAGACTACGGGGATTTTGAAAAGCTGCCCGGACATTTACATCACCTGTGGCTGTATTGATGACCCCACTGATGGTTTCTATTTTTCCTTTTTCGGGTAAAAGGGTTCCGTCTGCCATTTTTAGAGATACTTCCGGCATTTTTTGCAGGATTTCGTCAAATGAGCCCTCCTGGCGTATCATTTCCAGTATTTGCTTTTCGGTCATAGAGAAATAAGCATACATTTCAGATATGTCTGAAACGATAGTGAGAGCTGTGGCTGTATTTGGGCTGACTAAAGCTCCAACACGGAAAGGGATCTTACCCACAACGCCGTTAGCCGGGCTGGTAACATTGGTATAGGAAAGATTTTTTTCGGCATTGATCAATTGGGCTTGAGCCTGCGCTAATGCGGCCTGTTGGGAAGCGAGTGTGTTTTCTGCCATCTGCAGGTCATAATCGCTGATGATGTTTTTTCTGGCCAGTTCCCGTTTGTTACCGGCTGTTAATTTAGCTGTATTGACGTTGGCTTCAGCCACTAAAACTCCTGCGCGTGCAATATTTACAGCCTCTTCGTATTGTACCGGATCGATAACAAACAGGGTCTGACCTTTGCGGACCTTTTCTCCTTCTTTTACACATTGCTGTGTAATGAAACCACTTACGTTGGGACGTATCTCTACATCCTGACGGCCTTCCAGTACGGCCGGATAAGAACTACTCAGTGTGACCGGTTCCGGGACAAGGGTGATCACAGCATAGTCGGATACTACTTGCTGTCCTGTCTGTTGTCTGGAACTGCAAGCAAATAATGTGACACACAATGCACATAAAAACATTGGACGTGCTTGGATAATCATAGATCTCTGAATTTTCATATTTTAAATATTTTGAGATAATTGTGATCAAATGCATGAAGACTTTACATGACTTACAAAATTCATGCTAATTTTTAAGTAAATTATAGGTGTATAGCTATTATTTACTATGTTTTTGTTTAAACATATAAAAATATTGTTAACAAATTCTTTGCAATCGAATGCATTTGATCTGAATAATAAAATTAAAGATCTTTTATTTTCATGATATTGTACGAAATAGACCGGTCGTAAGTGTCATTACCGTCTATTTTTTTGATATATCGTACTACATGAATAGTGACTGGTAAGATAAGTACTTCATATAAGGATTTTAAAAAAGCTTGGGTACCAATCATTACAAGGAGTTCCCGGGCGGGTATCAAGCCTGCAAAAGCAATCGGAAAAAAGAGGACAGAGTCGGCTGTTTCTCCGATCAGAGTGGAAAGAACTGCGCGTAAAGAGAAATATTTACCCCGTGTTGCCACTTTCATTTTGCTCATAATATAAGCATTCAGAAAAGAACCGGTCAGGAAGGCCAACAGACTGGCAATAGCTATTCTGGGAGCCAGACCAAAAACAAAGTTAAAACTGCTTTCTCCGTTCCAAAAAGAGGCTGCCGGTAAGGCTATGGCCAGTCTGGCAAAACCTATAGTCAGAAAGTTCATGGCAAAACCGGTCCAGATGATTAACCGGGCTTTCTTAAAGCCCCATACTTCTGCAATACAATCGTTGATAATGTAAGAGATCGGAAATACGATCAGCCCTGCTGTCGCTGTAATTGGCCCTATTGTAATCACTTTGGTTTCCAAAAGATTGGATGCGATAAGACATACATTGAAAAGAATCCCCAATAACATGAAGGGGAGGGTGACAGTTTTTTGCATGGTTCTTGTTTTTTACGTGGTTTAGCAAGCACACGGGAAGCAGGAAAAGATTTCAGAATATAAAATCTACAGCTGCTCTGTCCTCTTTTATCGGAGCTATCAGGGTTTTGACAATGTTTTGGTGTGCTGGGTGATTGGCATATATCTCCAAGGTGTGCATATTTTCAACGATAGCTTCCAGGACCAGATCCCATTTCTCAGCCGGATTCATATTCAGTCCTACCTGCATTTTTTTTAGTTCCGGAATCTCATGAATCAGGTTTTCCAGTTGGAATTTTATTTCGTTCATTCTGGCCTCTTTGTCTTCAGAAGCCCTGAATTTGAAAAATACAATGTGTTTTAACATGACAAAAATTTTAAACTGAGCAAAGATAGGAAATTTATTGTCCAAATACAGATATTTTTTATCTGGAAAATCTCCTTCTGTGTATTATTGAAGATAACCGGAGAGTATAATGTCTTGTTTCTGTTATTAGGTAAAAAAATGTATTTTGTATGTTAATTTCTTGTTAATATGGAATATTTTTTCTAACTTTAGGACAGTTATAATTCAAGAACTATGAAAACAAGAGGTAATCAGTTGGTAATTCAGATTCTGTTAATCATTGTGATTACGGCAATTGTAGCGTATACTTGTGTGAGTTTGGCTGAATTGGTAGATAGATTTTGCGATGCTGCAGGAGAGATTCTTTACCAGTTCAATTTTGGATTTTAAGTAGTTGACAATCAATTTGCTGAAACAGAGTAAACAGTCAGAAAGACTGAGAGGGAGAGAATTGGCTGATTTTTGAAAAGTACTTTCCGTTTAAAACTTTAATTTGTGTTTTCCGTTAAAGTTCATATATTTGAACATATTTTAAATTTTCGTGATATGCTGAAGAAATTGTTGTCCAGTACCATCTTTAAATTGATTATTGCTGTTATCATTGGTATCTTGCTGGGATTTGTAGTAGATGAAGGGATTATGAACATCGTTGTAACTGTCAAATATATTCTGGGGCAGTTGATTTTTTTTATGGTGCCTCTGATTATTCTGGCATTTATTTCTTCTTCGATAGCCAAGATGAAAAGTAATGCTTCCCGAATGCTGGGGTGGGCCTTGAGTCTTGCTTATCTATCTTCGGTGGGAGCGGCTTTTATGGCTATGTTTTTGGGGTATTGGCTGCTTCCTATGTTGACGATTGCTCCGGCTGCAGAGGGATTGAAAGAGATTCCGGCCTTGGTATTCAAGCTGGACATACCTCCTGTCATGAGTGTGATGTCGGCTTTGGTTATTGCGATTATGGTGGGACTGGCTACCGTATGGACTAAATCGCAGATTTTTGAGACAATTCTCGATAATTTTCAGAAAATGGTCTTGTTGCTGATCAACAGAATATTGATTCCTATTCTTCCTTTTTTTATTGCTGCTAATTTTTGTGCTCTGAGTTACGAGGGATCCATTACCCGGCAACTGCCTGTTTTTTTGAATGTCATGGGAATAGTACTTGCAGCCCATTTTATTTGGTTAGTATTCTTATATCTTTCTGCCGGAGCTATTTCCGGAAAGAATCCCTGGCAGGTGGTCCGTTATTATGGTCCCGCTTATCTGACTGCTGTCGGGACGATGTCTTCTGCTGCGACTTTACCTGTTGCTTTGAAATCTGCGAAAAGGAGTCCTGTATTAAAAGGGGAAGTTGTAGATTTTGCTGTACCTTTATTTGCTAATATTCATTTGTGCGGTTCTATTCTGACAGAGGTCTTCTTTGTTATGACTGTTTCTTTAATGCTTTATGGAGCATTGCCTGCAATTTCTACAATGGTACTGTTTATCGTTCTCCTGGGAATTTTTGCTATCGGTGCTCCGGGAGTACCGGGTGGAACTGTAATTGCTTCTTTGGGGATTGTAATTTCTATTTTAGGATTCGATGAAACGGGAACTGCATTGTTGCTGACCATCTTTGCATTACAGGATAGCTTTGGAACGGCTTGCAATGTTACCGGGGATGGGGCCTTAACCTTGATTTTATCTAAATTGGATAAATGATTTTTTGATAAAAATAGTTGAGTGTTAATAACATCTTATAAATTAATTATTATTTTTGTATTTGTGTTCCGGATTGAAATGAATTACAGATCATAAATAATAATTTATAAGTTGACTATGAATACAAGACTTTATTTGCCTGTTCTGGCTCTGGCTCTGGTGACAGTTGCCTGTGGGGGTAAGAAAGAGACTGCCCAATCGGGAGGAATAGATGTTGCTAATCTGGATAAGTCAGTTTCTCCTAAAACTGATTTTTATGAGTTTGCTTGTGGGGGATGGATGAAAGCTCATCCTCTGACAGATGAATATGGCCGGTTTGGTTCGTTTGATATGTTGGCAGAGAATAACCGGGAGCAGTTGAAAGGATTGATAGAAGGATTGGCAGCAACACCTGCGGAAGCTGGAACTGTAGCCCGGAAAATCGGGGATTTGTATAATATGGCTATGGATAGCACCAGGCTGAACGCTGACGGAGGTACACCTATCCGGCCGGAACTGGATAAGATTGCTGCTGTGAAAGACCGGAAAGAACTAAGTAAACTTATTGCCGGGATGCAGCGGGATGGATATGATGCATTTTTTGCATTGTATGTTGGGGCAGATGATATGAATAGCTCTATGAATCTGGTGCAGACTTACCAGTCGGGTTTAGGTTTGGGCGACCGGGATTATTACCTGAAAGAGGATGAGCATTCCAAAGAAATCCGTACCAAATATCAGGAGCATATAGCTAAAATGTTCCGTCTTGCTGGCTTTAGTGAAAAGGAAGCCGGGAAAGCTGCAGCTGACGTGATGACTATCGAAACTCAATTGGCAAAAGTTTCTTATGAAAAAGTAAAATTGCGTGACCCGCATGCCAATTACCATAAAATGTCTGTAGACCAATTGAAAAAAGAAATTCCGGGTATCAACTGGGATGAATATTTCGGGGCAATGGGCTTACAGGCTTTGACAGAGCTTAATCTGGGACAACCTGAACCTGTAAAAGAAGTAGCCAATATTCTGAATTACACTGATCTGGATGCACAGAAGGCTTATTTGCAATGGAAGGTTATCTCTGCTGCTGCTCCTTACCTCAGTGATGATTTTGTACAGGAAAACTTTGAGTTCAATGGTAAAGTAATGTCCGGAGTGAAAGAGATGAAACCCCGCTGGAAAAGAGCTGTTTCCAGTGTTGACGGGGCTTTGGGGGAAGCTGTGGGACAGATGTACGTAGAAAAATATTTCCCGGCTGCAGCTAAAGAAAGGATGGTGAAACTGGTGGGGAATCTGCAACAGGCTTTGGGGGAAAGAATTCAGGCTTTGGAGTGGATGAGCGATGAAACCAAGGCTAAGGCATTGGATAAACTATCGGCTATTTATGTGAAAGTGGGTTATCCGGACCAGTGGAGAGATTATTCTGCTTTGGAAATCAATGACGATTCTTATTGGGCAAATATCGTGCGTTCAAATCAGTTTGATTTCAACTATATGTTAGCTAAAGCCGGTAAACCGGTTGACAAGAATGAATGGCTGATGACTCCGCAAACTGTCAATGCTTATTATAATCCGACTACCAATGAAATTTGTTTTCCTGCCGGTATTTTGCAATATCCGTTTTTCGACATGACTGCTGATGATGCCTTTAATTATGGAGCCATTGGGGTGGTTATCGGACATGAGATGACTCATGGATTTGATGACCAGGGACGGCAATATGATAAGGATGGGAATCTGAAAGACTGGTGGACGGCAGAAGATGCAAAGAATTTTGAAGAACGGGCTCAAAAACTGGTGGAATGCTTTGATAGTATTGAAGTGTTACCGGGTTTACATGCCAACGGACAATTGACTCTGGGGGAGAATATTGCTGACCACGGAGGTTTACAAATCTCCTTCCAGGCATTCCGCAATGCAACGAAAGACCATCCGCTGGGAATAGTAGAAGGATTTACTCCGGAGCAGCGCTTTTATCTGGCTTATGCCAATGTGTGGGCCGGTAATATCCGCGATGAACAGATTCGCCTATTGACTCAGATGGATGTACATTCTTTGGGACGCTGGCGGGTGAATGCTGCCCTGCCGCATATTGCGGGATGGTACGAAGCTTTTGATGTCCGGGAAGGAGATCCGATGTATCTCGATCCTGCGAAACGGGCTTCTATCTGGTAAGTGATCAGTGAGAGTTATTTTGAAAAAATGGAAAGGTGGATAATGTTTCACCTTTCCATTTATCTGTAATATATTGACCTGTTCGTTTTAAATGTAATAGCGGTTTTCAGAGACATTGGCCTGCAAAGGATAAACCAGAATAAAACTGTTATTTTGGAAATATTTGTTCAGATAAGCAGGTATCCGGTTCATATGCAGATTATAAGAAACTCCGTTACGCCGGCTCATGACGATCCAGAGGTTGTCATCTTTGTGGACATCCCGGAAAACAATCAGAAAGTCTTCCCAGTCACTGAATTCATTAAACTCCATTTCCCCCCCCTTTTTACCAAGTAGTGTTTTCAGACGTTCTAAAGTTTCTGGTGAACCATAGAAAACAGCTTTTGCCCCGGTATTCCGGATAACATTCCAGATACGGTCGATCCAATTGGAGAAACCGGCTTCTTTTTCAGCTTGTGCCGGAATGACTATCAAATGACGTTTCATGGTAGAGAGGGGTTGGGTTGGTTTGTAGATCAGTGTGGTTACGTCGCTATGGTTCAGTATACTTTCTGTGATCCGTCCCGGAAAAGAGGCAGGGATTCCTTTTTCCTTGTGTAAGCCTAATATCAGGTCTGTGATGTTGTGTTCCAGTATGACACTCAGAATAGCGTTGGTAACATTCAGATCATAACGTAGTAACGATTGCAGGTGTGTATCTGTGGCTGCGGCTGTGAGGGCTGCATGTTCGAGTAGCCGGCGTGCTTGTTTTAGCTTTATGTCATCCGTTGAGGTTTGATTGTCCTGGATATTCAGTGCATACAGATGGTGGGTATTCTTCCGGGATTTGGTTGCCAGACTCAGATTGATCAGTTCTTCAGCAGTCTCTTCGTTGCTGACAGGAATTAATATGTGTTCTTTTTGTTCCTCCGGATTGTCCTCATTTGCCTGCGAATTGGCTGCTGCCAGATTATGTGCTCCTTTTTGTGCTGAGAAAGAGGCAATGGTGCAGGTGACCAGAATCATCAGAATGGTACCGTTCAGGACACTTTCATTTAAGAGGCGGATGGGATGTCCGTCCGGTGTTTGTCCCAGAATGACATTGTAACCTACCATGACTGCAGCCAGGGTTGCTGCTGCCTGTGCATTACTCAAACCGAAAATGATGCGTCTTTGGTCGGTAGAAAGACGGAAGGTTTTCTGGGTCAGCCAGGCGGCGATAAATTTTGCTGCTGTTGCAATGATAATCATAACGATCCCTACTTTTATCGTATCGAAACTGCTGAAAAAGGCTCTGTAGTCGATCAGCATTCCCACTCCGATCAGGAAGAAAGGAATGAAAATCGAATTTCCGATAAATTCAACCCGGTGCATTAAGGGGGAAGTCCGCGGGATCAGGCGGTTCAGGGCCAGTCCTGCGAGAAAAGAGCCGATAATGGATTCAATGCCTGCCAGTTCTGCCAGATAAGCTCCCAGAAAAACCATGACCAATACGAATATGTATTGTGAAATACCATCTTGTACGCGTTTGAAGAACCAACGTCCGATTATCGGAAAAGCAATGACTACAAACAGTACGAATATGACTATAGAGAGACTCAGTTGAGTCCAGAAATGCTCGCCTATCTCTCCGGTTGCCATACCTACAATAACTGTCAATACTAATAGAGCCAGCATATCTGTAATCATGGTACCCCCCACAGTGATACTTACGGATTTGTCCTTGGCTAATCCGAGTTTACTGATAATCGGATAAGCAATCAAGGTGTGGGAAGCAAACATACTGGCCAATAGAATGGATGTTTCCAGGGAAAAATTCAGTAGGTAAAGTCCGGAGATAAGTCCGAGTCCCATAGGGATCAAAAAAGTATACATCCCGAATACAAAACTGCGCCCGCTATTTTTTTTGAAATCTCCCATATCAATCTCCAATCCTGCCAGAAACATGATATACAGGAGGCCGGCTGTCCCGGAAAGGATAATGCTGCTGTCCCGGAGAACAAGATTCAGACCATTGGGACCGATAACTGCTCCGGCAATGATTAATCCCAATAAATGAGGAATTTTCAGTTTGTTGAGCAAAAGAGGTGCAGACAATATGATGACCAGTATCAATAAAAATTTCAATACAGGATCTGTTAAAGGCAGTTCGTGGGATATAACTAGTGGCAACAGCATAATTGTTAATTTATAAATTTATACGGAGTTTTAACTGTCTCGTTGAACAAAGGTATAAAATTAATGTTAATTTTTTTGTATACCATATACCGCTGGGAAGACGAAAAGGGAGATTTATTCGCCAAACGTGTCGGCACAACCTACGAGCGTTATGACCGGGAAGTGAAGGAATAGCAAAACAGCCACCGGATAGAAATCCAGTACGGAGATATCACCGGAAAGGATTTTTTATCGGCCTTATATGGATCTGGTAAAAGGCGAGTCGACACAATATGTCGCCAATAGCCAAGATAAAATCGTTCCCATTCAGGAAATCGGCTGGGCCTCTCCCGATACTACCCCCATCCACATCATCCTCCGTTTTTCTTCCGGACACGGTGGTGCCTATATCGGTGCTCCGGATGCCAAATTCTGAATCGATAACGTGAAACTGGTTTACTGAAAATTTTCAGTTCTGAATCAGCTGAGCTGATAAATATACTTGTAGAATAGTTTAGCGATCCGGTCGAATCCTGTACATTTTACGATTATCCCTATCCCTTTTATGCTCTGTTTTCAAATATAATATATATATTTGCACATAGCTATTGACTTTATACATGGAGAAAGAGAGACAAGAAGAAGAGAAATTATTTTACAGAATGCAAAAAGATGACTGGGATGCTTTTGCCTACTTTTTCGACAGTTATGCGGAGCAATTGTACCACTATGCTTTGGGATTCGTAAGATATCGGGAGGAAGCGGAGGATATCGTCCAGAAAGCTTTCCTTCAGATGTGGACAAACCGGAACAAGATGGTTTATATAGGATCTGTTTACGCTTATCTCTGTCGTTCTGTCAAAAATTCGTGTATCAATTACCAGCTTCGTAAGAAAGTAGAAGAACGCTATCGGCAGGAAATGCTCATGACAGAAGCGGACGAGGAGGATAATTTCGAAGAACTTTATGCCTGCCTTCAAGCCGTTATGGAAAAACTTCCACCGAAGTGCAGGGAAATTTTTATCCTGGGATGCGTGGAAAGTTTGAGTTATAAAGAAATTGCCGGCAAACTGAATATTTCCGTAAACACCGTGAAAACGCAAACGACAGTGGCTTACAGAAAGATTAAAGACGAATTAGATGATAAGAACATGAAAATGATATCACTTATATTCGGACTTTACTCTAACAAAAATCTGAGTCGTTTTTCTCTATATCCGATTAAATGAAAAGAGTCCGGTACAATACCGAGTCCTTTCGCCAATCCCCGAAACCATCACTCACAAAGCGGTCGAATCAAAAAATATTCACATTCACACCGTCAGATACACGTTATCCGAAGCTGCCTGGCCGTTCTTTTGCAGGACAAAAACGTAGACCTCCACTTTCGAAGCGTCCCACTCGTCAGGAAGAACATAGGGCGTGACACCGGATTCGCTACGGTTTTTCAACACCACCAAACGTGAACGGTTGCGTTCCGCACGGCATTTGCCAGCCTCCAGGCGAAGCCGTCCCAGATTATCCAGTTCGATGCCGATGGAAAAGCGGTTCAGGCCTTCCCGGCTGGCATGCCACGCCTCTACATGAAAAGGAACAAGCTAAAAGACTCTGCCGTCACGATTGATGACCAGATACGCGGAAGCCTTTACATCCGGGCGGACAAGATAATCCGCCGGAGACACCGCACTCACCCCAGCCGTATAATGCAATGCAATCATATCGGGACCTTCCAGACGACGGGTATTCTTCGGACAGAAGAGGTGCACCACCCCCTCGCCCATCAGGCGATGGTTGACTATGGTATATCCCGGTTTCATTACTTACGGTTCATTAATTGTAAGAACTTCTCACCGCTCCGGCCGATGATATAACCGCCCAACCTGATTTCCAGCAAATCCCAGAAGCGGGAGGATTCGGAAAGAATCGGCAGGTTCGTAAATGTCCCCACGAGAATAATCATCGCAAATGCCAGCATCACCAACGGACGCCACGAGCGTTGCAGCCAATTCCCGCGCGTCTCTTCACGCAATAGGTCGGCACGAGCCTCCATCACCCGTTTTTCCCATTCCATGAAGACTTTCAGCAAATCTGTCTCCAATTGCCGCTTCTCCCGTTTGGAGAGTGTCAGGCGCTCAATCACCTCGCTGACCGCACTGACTACATCTTTCATTGGCTTCATAACAGCAAATGTTGAGAGTCGGACACCTGCTCCATCGTCGGAGGGACGAAGAAACCCTACAGATGGACATCCACCTCGCCATCTTTCCGTATCGCCCTTATATCCTCTGAAACTTGAGGTGAGAAGAGGCGATCGCCGTACAATGCCACTATCATCAGCCGGTCGCTCCAGACGATGCAGGAATCCTTCTCTCCCGATGCCCAACGGAGCGTCACCGCACAACCGTCTTCCCGGGAAACGGAAAAACAGGGAACGCCCTGCCGGCTGCCTACAGAAAGACGCAATTTGCCGAAATCCGCTATCTTTCCCTGATGGTCGCAAGCGTTCAGATTCTTTCTCATAAAAAAGGCATAACCCGAAAGATTGTTTTTCCTGCCGCACTCAGTAATTTCTTATCCCATATTTCATTTTGTTCAATAACATCCGATTCATTGCCATTAACAAGAGGCAACGGAGATAAAGATCGAACATTTTTTCAAAAAAATCATTTCCTTTTCACCCTTTTCCCACCCCTTCTTGTTTAGTATGTAAAAATCAGGAAAATTATGAGTACAAAAGATGAAAAAGAATGCTTGCGGAGGGTGTTGGAGGGAAGGGTGAAGCCGGGGGATGCGGAGTGGCGGAAGATTTGGCGAGAGAGGGATTTTGCGGAGGTACGGAGGGTGTTGCTGGAAGTGGGGATGATGGAGCGGGGAAAGGTGGAATTTGACAAGGAGAAAATGTGGCGGGTGCTTGAGTCATACCGGAGGAAAGGCGGGGAACGGCGGAGGGTAGCTGTGGCATGGCGGTGGGTAGTTGTAATGCTGTTGCCTTTGTTGTTGGGGGGGACGCTATGGTTTGTGCTGGGGGATAAACAAGAGATGCCTGTGGTGTCGGATGCCGCGTTGGAGGCTGGACGTCCTCAGGCGGTGTTGATTTTGGCCAAAGGGGAACGGATAGATTTGACCTTCGGACGGACGGATTCCTTGCCCGGCCAGG
>CAJMQA010000046.1 GCA_905215395.1 uncultured bacterium
CAACGCACCCGTGAAGCGCTCGCTCGCCGCAGAGCCCAAGGAATAAAATTAGGCCGCCCGAAAGGCAGCTTACGTGCAGGTAAACTTTATGAGCATGAACAGGAAATCAAGAATCTGCGAACAGAGGGGTTCTCGTTTCAGAAAATCGCCATGCGCTACAAAGTTTCCCCGGAAACCGTACGTCTGTTTTATCTGCGTACTCTTCTGAAGAAAACCACAAAAAACCACAAAGAGTCAGAGGAAAATGTACCGGAAAATGTCCGGAACAGTATCCCGGAAAATATTCAGGGCCCGGAGACTAATCCATAAATCTCCGGGTCATCTCTACTTCAGGGCAAGTTCTGTTTTTTTTATTGCATGACGATACAACATACATGCTATCAAAAAATAAACAAGCGCTAATATCCAAAGGCTCAGATAATCTGAAGTCACCTCATTTAAGGTTGCCCCCATATTGTTTATCTTCACAAAACCGTCAATCCCATGGGTAGACGGGAATATTCCGGACAATGCAACCCAATAAGCAGGAATACTCTCTTTAGGCCAGGATATTCCGGAAATAAACATCAGAGGCACAGAGGTAAATACAAACAATAAAAACGGCTGCTCCCTCTCTTTACTGAGAAACGAAGCTGCAATGGCCAGAAATACACAAGCCAGCAAAAAGGGAAACAAAAAGATCATCAGCTCTATTTTAGGCCCGATCTGTGTCATTCCAAACAAACGGGGCACAATAAAAAACACCCAAAATGCCATAACAAAATAGATTGGCATATACAGGCAGGCTTTCCCAACCACAATGCTGAAAGCAGAACGATAATGGGAATTAACAGGAATCATACTTTTCCGCCGGCTATGGTCACGGGCAGTTCCGGCAATAGTTGCTACTCCCAGCAGCAAAGACTGCTGAATCACCAATATCAAAACAGCCGGAATAATAAAAGAAGTAAAGCCGCTCTGCGGATTGAACATCTTTACTTCTGCAATTTTTACCGGAGAAGCTGTTATCTCCTGCTGTACCCGCGAAGCATAAGGAAGTCCTTCAACCTGAATTTGTTTTCCCAATAAAATAGAAACATCACTGGCAGACTGCAATAATGCCTTATAATTCAGCAATGCTCCCATATCGCAAAAGAGTGACACATGAGCCTGATCACCCCGTTTAACATCACGGCTAAAATCATCAGGAATCTCCAGGATACCGTAAATTTCCTTTTTATGCATCAATAATTTTGCCTGTTCCAGATCCGTACAACGGGCCACGATATTTACACCAGGAGTGGCCCCCCACATCCGGATGAACTCGCGGCTCAAGGGGGTTTGGGCATGATCGACCACAGCCACCGGCACATTCCTGACTACCTCATTACTATACAAATATGTATACACCAGAGGATATCCCAGTGTCAACAGCACAAAAAAGGTAATCACAGCATGGTCCCGAAATACTGTATAAAATTCCCGACGGAATATGTAAAAAATATCTTTTATCATTATAACATATATTTCATTAAGGCAAATAGCGATTTTCCAATAAGTCCAGCTTCAATTTCGGCAAAATAAATAACGGAAGCATGATAAACATCACCAGCGCAATATAGGGTTTCCAGGAATATAGCATGCTGATCCCATTCAAAGCCTGATCGACATAGAGCAAATAATAATGCCGCATCGGGAACAGGTTAGAAGCAATCTGTACCAGTTGAGGCATTGCCGGAACAGGATATGTAAAACCGCTGATGGAAAAGGACAATACTCCCCATAATCCGCAAAAACTCAATGCAATCCGGTTACGCCTTGCAATACCGGTCACAAAAATAGCAAATCCCTGAGCTGCCAATACCATCAGGGTCATGGCCAGAAACATGGGAAAAAAGCCGCTGTTCAAAGGAAAATGTAAAAAACCATATAAAATAGAAAGATATAATAATCCGGTAACTACAAAAATCAATGTTTGTGGAATCAGTTTTCCCATCAACGACAATACAATAGAATGATTTCCCAGTCTCAACCACTCTGCAGCTGTTTTTTCCTTGGTTTCCTGACTAATGCTATAAGTTGTGGTAAACATGGCAAACATGAATACAAATGCAGGCATCAGAATACTGGCCAGATAGATGGCATAGCTAATCCAGGGATTGTTCAGGGGATTCGTTTCCACTGTTATTGGAGACAATTGGGCTTGCAACTGAGGGCCACCTTGTCCTTTAGCCAGCAATATCGTCTGCTGGACAGCTCCGTTTGCCAGAGCTGCCTGCAAACGCATATCCTTGTAGACCAGAGATCCCGGCAGAATATAGGTATCATTCGTATAAAATGAAAGTACCGGTTCTTTACCTGTAGAAACCTTCTGCCGGAAATCCTTCGGTATATAAAAGATACCATAGATTTCGCTTTTCTGCATAGCTTCCCGGGCTTCCGCAAAACTGGCAGTCCGCAGGATCACCTGAGTTTGCGCAATGGCATCCAGAGAACGGACAAGCTGACGGGACATTGCCGTATTGTCTTCATCCACCACAGCAATTGGCAATTTGGTCGGCAAACCCTGTTTCAGCAAATCTGCAAAAAAGATAAAACAGAAAGCAGGCGCCAACACCATTATAAACCAATAAATATGCCGGGATGCCAATCGCCGGAATTCCCGTTTCATCAATACGAATAAAGCATTCAGGTTATTCATTTACATTAAAGTTTTTTCAAAACACTCATTCCCGGTCTCAGACCTTCTACCTTAGATATTGGTTTAGCTTTTACACGGAAAGTCTTAATATCATACCGTCCGGTTGTTTTTGTCGCCCTCCAGGCAGCATAACTTCCCATATCTTTCATATAAGTCACCTTCAACTCAATCTCTTTATTTTCCAATGCCGGAATAAAAGCAGTAAAAGTCTCTCCCATCTTCAAATCTTTTAACTGATCTTCCCGCACATTAAAAGAGACCCACATATCTGAAAGATCCAGGATATCCATGACCGGGGAACCAGTTCCAACCAACTCTCCAACTTTAGGATAACGTTCAGAAACTTCTCCGTCAATCGGGGAGATCAGATAGGTTTCTTTTAAATAGGCCTGTACTTCGGCAACTGCCCCTTTAGCCCGGTTCAGCTGAGCTTCCGCAGCCATCTTATCTTCTTTCTGGGCTCCTTTCTTAGCCATTTCGTATTGAGCCTTTGCTGCCTGTTCCGTTGCTGCCATAGCTTTATAATTCGCTTCAGCCTCATCTTGTTTTTGAGCCGGTACTACACCATTCTGAAACAAATTCTGAACCCGTTCAAAAGTTCTCTGTGCAACGTCTGCCGCGGCTTTTGCCTTTTGCCAGGTCTGATAAGCCATAATAATCTGTTCAGAGCGGGAACCTTTCTCTGCTTTTTCATTTAAAGCAGCTGCCACATCCTGGGCGGCTTCTGCCTGGCTATATTTTGCCATTACTTCCGGACTATCCAAAATAGCAACAGTATCCCCCCGGCGAACCTGTTCTCCTTCGTCAAAACGGAACATTTCAATCCGTCCCGGAACTTTTCCGGAAATTCTGACCTCTGTTGCTTCCGCTTCCCCTTGTAAAAATTCAGCTTTAGGTTGCCAGAAAACAAACCCGAAAATAGCCACTAACAATACCAGAATGATAATACCGGTAAAAGTCACCAATTTTCCATTTATCTTTTCCATTCTATTCTAAAATTTTAATTTATTCATTTATTGTTTTACCCAGCACACCATAAGCTTTTTTCAGGTATACCTCACATAACTTCATTTCGATCCGGGAATCTATCAGATCAGAATGTGCAGACAGCCAGGCTGTCTGAGCCTCCAATACATTGGACACCGGAATTGTCCCTTCCTGAAAACCCAGATCAGCATATTTAAGATTCTCATCCGCTCTCTCCTGATTTTTTTCTGCCATTTCTATCTTCTTAATGGCTTCTTTCACCTTAAAACGGGCCTGGTTGACCTGTAACTCAATTTTTTCCCTGGCCTCCTCCAATTTTAAACTCATCTGACTGGTTTCAGCCCTGGCACTACGGATACTTTTACGGGAAGCTCCCCAATGAAAGATCGGGGCTTTCACTCCGATTCCGACACTCCACATACCGTCAAACTTAGTACTGATTCCATCGAAAAAGGAGGGGGTCATTGCTAGATAATTCGCCATAATAGCCACAGAAGGTAAATATTCCGAACGTACAATCTTCTCTTTTTTCCGATAGATATCGGTTGCCAAAGCCAAACTGTTGATTTCAGGACGATTGGTATATATTTCTTCCATATTCAACTTTCCTGTTTCCAAGGAAGAGACTGTACTCAGACTCTCTTCCTGCAAAATAAAAACGGTATCGATCGGCAAGCCGCAGATTTGATTTAGAGCCATTCTGGAAAGATTCAAGCCATCCTCCACACGCATAGAAGTCATTTCAGCCTGATTCAGTTTCACTTTCACCGACAACATATCTGCCTTCGTTGCCATTCCGGTCTCATACATCACTTCGATATCATGCTCAAATTTCTTCAGTGTCTCCACAAATTTATCAGCCAGTTTACGACGGTTCACCAGCGAAACAACTTGCCAGTAAGCTTCATCCGTTTCCTGAATCAGGTTTTGTAATTCCTGTTCCCGTCCGCTTTCCGCCAGTTTCTCCGCCAGTCCGGCCAATTGATTATAAGCCCGGATTTTACCTCCCATATAAACAGGTTGTGTCAGACCCACCTGTACAAGTGCGGTATTCCGGTCATCCACAGTCATCGCTTCTTTCGGCAATAAAGCATAATCTTTGGGCACATACTGTCCGTTCATCATTACCGGTTTTCCATCCTGCCCGATTAAAAGCTGATCCGGGCGTAATGTCCATTTACCGTCCTGTCCGATAGCCCCCACCGGCAGATGCGCATCTTCGGACAATAAATTGATCTCTTTCTGATTACGCATATAGACGGCCGTCGCGTCCAGTCCCGGCAAATACTTTGTAAAAGCTTCCTGACGTTTAGCCCGGGCCGATTTAATCTGCTCCTCAGCCACTTTCAGATTTTTGTTATTGTCTATGGCCAATTTCCGGCAATCTTCCAGACTCATCATCCCCTGACCATATACTTCGGCTATCCCGAACAGAAATAGAAAAACTCCAAATAATTTCTTCATCTTCTCTTCATTTATATCTTTAATATTAAACGTAATTACATTTATACTTTTCGGTATGTACCACTTCAAAAAAATTACTTTTCTGCAACCAATGAATACAATTGTTCATATTGTGAACGTACTGCCGATAGTGCGTAAGAGACATCCTGATGCATGATCAGGTAATTGATTACCCCCACACTTATATTCAGCAAATTTTTTGCCAAAATAGATGTATCGACATCTTTTCTCAATTCTCCCTCTTTCTTTGCATTCAAAATCAGCTGTTCCAACTTTGACAAACGCAGCATTTTCGATGCCAATACCACCTTTTTAAATTCAGGAAACAAAGCAATTACCTCCACGATCAATGAAAGACAAAGAATTTCAGGGATCTCACTACTAAAGGTCCGGGCAGAATAATTGTGTATACCGGTTAATTTACGGATGGTCAGATTTACATAATCCCTCAGGGTTGAAATCTGATCGAATTCCTGAGCCCGGGTTGTATTGAGGAGCGCATAATAAGAATGTAATCCTTCCTTTAACACCTCCTCCTTATTAGTAAAATGGTAATAGAAAGTCCCCCGGGTAATGTGGGCAGCCCGTTCAATATCACTTAAACGCACTGCTTTAAATCCTTTTTTCAGGAACAACAAAAAAGCGGTTTCAATGATTTGCTGACGGGTATTGTTCATTTCTTTATCAGTAAATAATATTGTTCAAACTGCATTCTCATATCTGAAAATACAAAACGCATATTTCCACTTCCTAACTCTATGTTCAGCATGCTGGTAGATACCGACATCAGGTTCCGCGCCAATACAGAGGTATCCAATGTCCCTTTTATTTCCCCTTGTTGTTTAGCCTTCAAAATCATAAACTCCCACCGGGAAAGGCGGTTTTTAGACAACTCATCAATACGGTTCCGATAGGCTGGAAAAAGAGAAGCCACTTCAAGAACCAATTGAAAGAAAGCAACTTCGATAATAAAAAAATCAAACATTTGCTGTAATAATTCCACACTTCTTTCCTGCCTTTCCATCGTAACGTTGATGTATTCCCTCAGAGAATGAATCTGCAAAAATTCGGCTTCACTCAATTCTGTACTTACAGACAAATATTTCTCAATACCTGTTTTTAGTATCTCTTCTTTATTCCGGAAATAATAATAAAATGCCCCCTTAGTCAAACCCGTAGCTTGCTCTAAATCCTTGAGTGAACAGGCTTTGTAACCCTTATTCAAAAAAAGGAAGAAAGATATATTAACTATTTTATCTTTTAAATCAGGCATTATTTTATACTTTTCGGTATGCAAAAATAAGAAGAATTTTTGGATTTTTTTCATATTCCCGAAGAAAAGTAAATAAATTTACTCCTGCTACAATAATAAAATTATTTATATTTGAGCAATGGTTATCAGTTGTGGTTTATTTATGGACAAAAATCTTTTAAAAAATTTCGAAAAAGCATTTCACGAACTTTACAGGCCCCTGTGTTTATACGCACTGAATTACACACAGGCTTATGAAGATTCAGAAGATATTGTCCAGCAATTATTCACTGATGTCTGGGAAAAATTGCAACAAAAGGAACTGAATATTGTTCACCTGAAATCCTATCTGTATACAGCGGTCAAAAACCGTAGCCTCAATCACTGCCACAAAGAAAAGATATTCCTGCCCATAGAAAATCAGAAGCAAGATTTACCTGAAGATGACTATCAGGAAGCGCTCATCCGTGAAAGTTGCAAAGAAGCCCGTATGTGGGATTGGATAGATGCCTTACCCAAAGAAAGACGTACTATTTTTCTAATGGCCAAACAGAAAGGCATGAAGTATCAAGAAATAGCAAATGAACTGAAACTTTCTGTAAAAACAGTTGAAAATCAAATGGGAAAAGCCTTAAAAACCCTTCGTGAAAAAGCGATAAAAATTTATCTTTTTTTCTTCGGATAAAGTTCCCATTATCCGGATAGGGGTTTTTCCAGCTTTATTGTCATATTGTAAACAGATTGCTCAGACATGATGAATAACAAATTACTGGCCAAATATATTTTTTCAGAAGCAACCTCTGAAGAAAAAAAGCAGGTAGAAAAATGGCTTGCTGCATCCGGGAAAAATCAGGATGAATTCGACCGACTGAAGCAACGGATAAGTCTGGCAACCCGGAGATACCGGCCCGATACTTTTCAGCCCCGGAAAGCTTTCCGGAAAATAGAACAGGAGGTATATCCCCAGGTAACCCGAACCAGATCTATCTCATACCGTTATGTAGCAGCAGCTATTGTCACTCTCCTGTTAGGAACAGGCATTTTCTACCTTATAAGAAACCAGGAAATAAAGATATTGACAGTGCAATGTTATCCTGGAGAGATCCTCGAATTACGCCTGCCTGACAGCACCTTGCTGACTCTCTCAGGTCCATCCGAAGTGAGTTATCCCATACAGTTTACAGGACAGACACGGGAAATATTCATGTCAGGACAAATTTATTTTCAGGTACACCGCGACACTACCCAACCTTTTATCGTCAACACTCCTTCTATAAAAGTTACGGTATTGGGAACAGCCTTTCAAGTAACAGCCAATGAACAAAAGGCAGAAGTACTCGTCAATTCCGGAAAAGTGGCCGTTACTTTACCCGATGCCCCTTCCCGGGAGATACTCATTGCAGGGATGATGACACAATGGTCCCGCCAACAAGAACATCTAACCACAGACCAGAATTTCGATGCCAATAAATTATCCTGGAAGACAAAAAAACTCAAATTCAACAATACCCCTTTGTATGAAGTCATTCAGATACTGAACAAACACTACAAAGTAAACATAGCACTGCCGGAAAAATACAAGCATTTACGCCTGACAGCAACATTTGAATCACTTTCTTTAGCAGAAACGCTGGATATCATCAACCAGACACTGGACATTCAACTAAGTATTCCCGGCAAATGAAATATATTCTAGTTTTAGCATTATTCATTTTTCAGACGGTTTATGCACAAGAGCCTGAAATCAATATAAAGTTTTCCAACACTCCTATACAGGAAGTTTTACGGGTATTGGAGGAACAGAGTTCTTTTACTTTCTCTTTCGAATCTTCGCTGTTAAACTCATTCCCTCCGATAACCCTAAACCTCCTGCACTCCACTTTGGAAATTGCCCTCGAACAGATTTTCCGGAAAAGTAATATAGAATACAAAATCAAAAGTTCACACATTATCCTGAAAAAACGGCGGAAACCCGTCATTATCAATGGTACCGTCATCGATGCCAAATCCAAAGAACCTCTCATGAATGCTACGATATACGATTGGGATCAACAGATCGGAACAGTAACCAACGCACATGGAATTTATAGTCTTTCATTACCGGATTCAAAACTTAATCTGACCATCTCTTATGTCGGTTATAAACCCTGGCAATATAAGCTGGTACAAAATTCCGATACCACGATATCAGTAGCTTTGGAACCCATGCTAAATCTGGATGAAGTGATCGTCAGGAGACCATCCCTGTCCCAATGGATAAAAAACATACAACCGGGTCAAATCAGTTTTCCGATCAAGACAGTCAACAAACTTCCCGGCCTTTTCAGTGAAAGCGATCTGCTGAAAACCATACAATTAATGCCTGGAGTGAAAACCGGAACAGAAGGCATGGCTGGTCTGTTTGTGCGGGGTGGTAATGTTGATGAAAACCTCTACCTGATGGACGGGATTCCGATTTACAATCCGAGCCATTTATTGGGATTTTTCTCCACCTTTAACTCCGATGCAGTAAAAAACGTAGAGTTTTACAAAAGCAGCTTTCCTGCCCGTTTCGGGGGCCGGCTTTCTTCCATAGTAGATGTCAGACTCAAAGACGGGGACATGGAAAATTACCACGGCAATATCAGTATCGGACTGATTGCCAGCAAATTTAATCTCGAAGGTCCGCTATTCCGGAATAAAACGGCTTTTAATCTCTCAGCCCGAAGGACCTATGCGGATCTTATTGCTTCTCCCCTTATCCGGAAATTAAGCAAAATAGAAGACAAATTCACTTCAGAACGGCTGAAAGCCGGCTATTATTTTGCGGATATCAATGCCAAAATTACCCATAAATTTTCTGTACGCAGCCGTCTCTCCCTGAATCTTTACTGGGGGAATGACAAACTCAGATACAAGTACAAATCCCGCAATTACAATTACCACTACACAGAAAACATTGAACCCGATTACGATTTCTGGACCAAAGAACAACAAAAAGCGCGCTGGAACTGGGGTAATCTAATCACCTCCCTGGAATGGAATTACAATATAAATAACCGTCTGAACAGCAATACAACGGTCGCTTACAACCACTATATGTCGTCGATCCGGCTCAGGTTCTTCTATGAGGAAAAGAAAGATACCGACCACTCATATAGTCTAAACAAACTGGCATTCGATTCAGGCATACGCGACTGGATTGTCAAAAACGATTTTATCTTCACAGCAAATCCCTGGAATAAAATAAGGTTCGGGGTAAATTATACTTTTCATACCTTTATTCCGGAGACTAGCCGCAAAACAATCAGAAGCCAGGAGGATATCCCTTTCCCGAATACCGGAAAAAGCTCTATAGAAAACAAAATCCGCGGGCACGAACTATCCGTATATGCTGAAGATGAAATCGCCCTGGGAAAACGCATCCGGCTCCAGCCCGGAATCCATTTATCCATGTTTCAGGCAGAGAATAAAACTTATCTCTCCTTACAACCCCGTTTTTCCATACAATACTCTCTGGCTGAAGACTTGTCTTTCAAGGCTTCCTACACTAAAATGAACCAATATGTACATCTGCTGACCTCCGGAGGCTTGAATATGCCTACCGATTTATGGGTTCCTGTAACACGCCGCATCCGTCCGATGCTCTCACATCAGGCAGCTGGGGGATTATATTATCATTTAAAACAGAACTGGGAGTTCTCTCTTGAAGCCTACTACAAAATTATGAAAAACCAGATTGAATATGTGGACGGAGCAGGTATTCTTCCCGACTACCGAACCTGGGACGAAAAAGTTGCCATGGGAAAGGGGAAGGGGTATGGACTGGAGGTACAGCTTCAAAAAATAAAGGGCAAAACCAGTGGATGGATCAACTACACTCTCTCCTGGGCAAACCGCTGTTTTCCCGATAAACGGATCAATTACGGGAAATGGTTCCCTGCTAAATATGATAACCGCCACAATGTCAATATCATTTTGATGCACAAATTCAGCAAGCGTTTTGATATCAGTACAGTCTGGGTTTTTAATAGCGGAAACCGGATCACCCTGTCCCTGGAAAGATACAATTCTTCTCCGGTAATACCGGGAGAAGAAGCTCCTCACCACCAGGAAATAGAACATTATGAATACCGGAACAACTATCGCATGGACAATTACCACCGACTGGATATTGGTTTCAATTTCCACAAACAAAAACGCCGGGGAACCAGAACCTGGAGTGTCAATTTTTACAATACCTATTGCCGGAAGAATCCTTTTTCGCTGTATACAGACGAAAACACGATCAACGGAAAACGGCAGGCCGTGATCTGGAAAAGTACTATTTTTCCAATCCTACCTTCTTTTTCCTATACATTTACCTTTTAAACGGAAAAACAACGAAACAAGGCGTTTATATATGGAGTCTATTTTTACTGCTACTGGGGGGATGTGAACAAGAAAATATCTTCACCGGTGAACTTCCTGCTCCCCGACTGGTGTTGTACTCTTTTATCGAACCCGACTCATTGATTGAAATACGGGTTTCCAAAACCAGAGCTATCGGCCAGGAGGATTCTGCGTACATAGCCCGGAATGTAGAAGGAGAAATTTACATTAACGGACAGTACCAAGCTAAACTTTCCCACTTCGAAAACGACCGTTACCGGACAGGAATTTCTGCCTCGGCTGGCGACAGGGTAAGTATTACCGTCCGTGCTTCCGGAGTACCTGAAGCCAATGCAGAAACCGTTATTCCGGATCAGTTCCCCCTGATATCTGCAGACACTTTTATTTACGGAAAAAACATACATTTCCGGGTGAAAATCAGCGAACAGGACCCCGGATACAAATATTACCGTTTCCGGTTAGAACGTATAACAACAAATAAAACCGAAAATTACGATTTAGGAGAAATTCTCAGGAATGAAGTAAAAGACAACTGGTTTTACCGGAAAAACGAACCTTTGCTATACAACCGGAACGACATAGATTTAGGAGGTGAAGATGAGGACGAGTATAACATATACAATATCTTCAGCAACGAAACCTTCAGAGGTAAAAATTACACCCTAAAAATCAGTACATCCCATATTCCTTCTTTTGAGCACGACATCCTGTATGTACAAGAAAACGAAAAAGGCCATTTTTTATCAGAAACAACCTATAGTATCGGTCTCTATCGCATAGATGAAGCCACTTACCTCTATCTGAAATCGGAAGAAGAAGCTTACCGGGGAGAGGGTATTCTCTCCGATCCTATTAAAGTTTACAGTAATGTAAACCAGGGTGTTGGTATCATAGGTAGCTTCACTAAAAGGGAAATGTCTTTCCGGCAAGCTGTTACACAAAAAGAATTATACGAAACATCCTATAATCCATTTTACTATTATTCAGCCGGAGGAGAATAAGCAACCTGCAAAGAGATTTTCTCCTGCTGCAAATCATTTTCCCCGCGACTGATTACGTAATCAAAATTGATAACAACAGATTCACCTGCTTTCAATTCGAAAATAATATCCAGGTCCAGATTTTTCAGGCTCTTGCATTTCTCTGTAAACTTTTCCAAGGCCAGCTTATCATTATCAGCCCGGCTTTCCGCAGAAAATTCAAATTCCCCAATAAATTCCTGTGCTCTCAAAGCATCCATAAATTTCTGGTTCTGATCCAGACTCTTTCCCTCCTGGTCTGTCAGAATGGCTTTCAGATCATCCGCTTTAAAAACATACGAAGAATCTACATCATCCTTGCTGCACCCCATTCCCAGAAATGCAACCGCACACACAATCCACAATATTCTTAAAAACATAACTTTATTCATATCCGTGCAAAGATATACAAATATTTTAATTATTCTTGGGTATTAATCTTGTCGACAATGACCGCGATTGCACCATCACCAGTCACATTTGTAGCCGTACCGAAACTATCCATAGCAATGTACAGAGCGATCATCAGTCCCTGGGCAGTTTCATCAAATCCGAGCATCGACTGCAATAACCCCAAAGCAGCCATAATCGCTCCACCGGGTACTCCCGGGGCTGCAACCATAGCAATTCCCAGCATCATAATAAAGCCGGCAAACTGACCAAACTGAATATCCATACCGGACATCAGCATAATTGCCATAGAACAGGCAACAATTTTCATCGTGCTACCTGAAAGATGGATGGTCGCACATAATGGAACAACAAATCCGGCCAGATCCGGCCGTACCCCATTTTTTATCGTTTGTTCCAAAGTCACAGGAATAGTAGCTGCCGATGACTGGGTTCCCAAAGCTGTCATATAAGCCGGTAACATATTCCGGAATAAACGGATCGGATTTTTTTTGCCTACAATGCCGGCAACAAAAAACTGTAAAAACAATAAGATAACTGTCATAATGAAAATCACCACAATGATTTTCAGGAAAACACTCATCACTCCTGCAACTTGTCCGGAATTGGTCATGTTCAGGAATATACCGAAGATATACAAGGGCAGTAAAGGAATAATAACAGCCGATATCACCTTATTAATGATGTCTTTAAAATCTTCCATCACCAGCTTTAAACGATTACCGTCAATGACAGACATGCCTAACCCCAAAGTAAAGGCGAGAATCAAAGCAGACATTACTCCCATGACCGCCGGCATCTCTACAGTAAAATAGGGCTGTAAAGCCGCTTTACTATCAGCGACTGACGACAAATTATCAGAAGCATCCAATAGCCAGGGATAAGTCAGATCACAGGTAAAAAAGGTAAAGAAACCGGAAAATAATGTAAACCCATAAGCCAATACAGCCGTTATCAGAAGCAAACGTCCAGCCCCTTTTCCTAGGTCAGCAATCCCCGGAGCCACTAAACCTAAAATCAACAAAGGAATGATAAAATTCAGGAAATTTCCAAACAAACCATTTATCGTCAAAAAAATTCTGACCAACCAATCCGGAAAAAACAGACCACACCCGATACCTAACAGGATAGCTATAATGATCTTAGGTAGTAAACCAAATTTAATTTTTTTCATAAACTCAATATTGAAAAATCCACATCGCAAATTTCAAACGTTTTCACAGTTGCAATGTTACAATAAAAAAATGAGTTCATAAAGTTTACAGACTTTATAAAGTCAGTAAAATTATTAATTTGTATTTTTACCTGCCTTAAAATAATTGATATGACAAAAGATAAATGGCATGGTCACCTGGCAATTTTAGCTACAAACTTTATTTTCGGTTTAAATACTCCCATTGCCAAAACAATAGTCCCCATCTGGATTAGCCCCTATGGACTGACGCTATTACGCATGTCGGTCGCCACTGTCATTTTCTGGATTGCCGGACTTTTTACTACCAAAGAAAAAATCAATACCAGAGATCTGGTTACTATATTTTTCGGGGCTTTATTCGGACTTGTCGGAGCACAACTCTCTTTCGCCAATGCGCTGCTGTACACCTCTCCGGTAAACATTTCCATCATTGCGGCAATGACACCTGTCGTGGTTATGTTACTGGCTGCCTGGATCCTGAAAGAACCCATAACATTCAAAAAGGCAGCCGGAGTTCTTGTCGGTGCCAGCGGAGCCCTGCTGATTATACTGCATTCAACCGGCGGAAGTTCAAAAGCCGGTTCCATGTTAGGAAATTTACTTTGTATCGTCAATGTGATTACGTATGCTATCTATCTGGTTATCACCCGTCCCGTATCCCAACGTTACTCACCCATCTCCCTGATGAAATGGATGTTCCTATTCTCAGCCCTGATCTCCCTTCCCCTGGGATTTACAGATATCCTCCAGGCTCCAGCCTTCCAGACAGGCACCGAATTTCATGTGCTCCTGAGAATCACTTACATCGTCATTATGGCCACTGGTATTGCCTACTTCCTGGTCCCCATGGCCTTGAGGCGGATCAGACCTACAACCGCCAGCATGTATAATAATCTGCAACCCATTATCGCCTCTGTCATTGCTATCCTCATCGGACAGGATATATTCAGTTGGGACAAACCGGTAGCAGCTTTATTGGTATTCACGGGAGTTTACCTTGTCACACAGAGCAAAGCAAAAGAAAATTAAAAACCCGCCCGGAATATCTTCCGGACAGGTTTCACTCTTATGATCATTTCAACGCTTTTAGTTTAAATAGGCATTGATCATCCATACCAGTTTCTCCTGCTGGGAGATGTAAGGATTCAATAAATCCTGTGTTCCATCATCACCGGCTTCTGCTGCGGCTCTGATAATATCCCGTTCCTGGGCAATCAATACCGATAAATCTTCCAATATATATTTCAAACACTGATCTCCTTCTGAAACATTCTCAACAGCCTTCAAAGAAGCTACCCTGCCATAGGCCGCATAAGAATGTAAAGGAATTTCGCCCAGTGTCAGTATACGTTCTGCCAGTTCATCCACCTTTACGATGGCATCATTGTAAAGCTCTTCAAATTTGGAATGCAAAACAAAGAAACGGTTGCCTTTCACGTTCCAATGGAAACCACGCAAATTCTGATAATAAATCTGATAATTTGCTAATAATGCATTCAACAGTTCAGCTACTTTCCGGGATTTCTGAGAATCCAATCCGATTAAATTTGTCGTTTTCATAACCTTTTATTTTAATTTGATTTTTACTATTTCTGTTTGTACAATACAAATGTAGAAAATGGAAATGCATAAATCAAATCAATAATATTTACATATACATCATTCATATTTATAATTACTGATTAATAGTTTATTACAAAGTTTAAGTTAAAAACTAAAAGGCAAAAAATCTTTTTTAAACCTAAAAATATCCCTTTAAACCCTTAAATATTCCCTACAACTAAGGTTATTTAAAATTTTATTTCTATCTTAACGCTGGCAGAAAGCCGCAGTGTAAAAGACATTTTATAAAACATCATAAATAAACTCACACATTATGGAAAAACAAGCAGCTATGGACCTTCTCGATTTCATACATGAAAGTCCGACCAATTTTCATGCTATTTTAAGCATCAAACAACGTTTACAGGCCGATGGCTTCAAACAGTTGTTCTCAGGAGAGGCCTGGCATATTGAGCATGGTGGGAAATATTTTGTAACTAAAAACCACTCTTCTTTATTTGCTTTTGTTCCGGGCAACGGGAATCTGGCAGAGGAAGGCTTCAAATT
Source organism: uncultured bacterium (assembly GCA_905215395.1). GTDB lineage: Bacteria > Bacteroidota > Bacteroidia > Bacteroidales > Marinifilaceae > Odoribacter. The sequence continues at coordinate 15,489 of CAJMQA010000046.1, forward strand.
GATCTGTGCTCACAGCGACTCTCCCACTTTCCGAATCAAACCGCATTCAGAAATGCCGGTAGCGGGAAAATACCTGAAGCTGAACACCGAAGTTTACGGAGGACCTATCATGTACACCTGGTTCGACCGCCCTTTGTCCATGGCAGGACGGGTGATGGTGAAAAGCGATAAACCCTTGAAACCGGCAACCCAATTTGTAAATTTCAACCGTCCTCTTTTGGAAATTCCTCATTTGGCCATTCATTTCAACAGGGCAGTCAACGATCAGGGTAATCCTTTGAGCAAACAGAAGGACATGCTCCCGGTAATTGCCATGATCAATGAAACCTTCGAAAAAGATAATTTTATCCTGAAACTGATTGCAGAAGAAATGAATATCCCCTGTGAAGATATTCTGGATT
>CAJMQA010000047.1 GCA_905215395.1 uncultured bacterium
GCATTACTGTATGGACTGAGTTTCTGAACAGTCTGCCCAGATAAGAGTTTCCGGAAAATACTTCCGGATATGAAGGCTTTTTCCATATGTATTCTTTTAAAGGGGAGGTGGAAGCTACTGAAGTTGAAATCCTGATCCGGGATTTTGACCGGGATCGTTTTGAATGGAGAAAAAATATAATTGAGAACGGGGTGCGGGAGTTTTCAAAACGTTTTGGGCTGAATATTGATCTGGAACTGAAAGATCAGTACAGTAATATGCGAGAGAAAATTGAGCCGGTGTATTTTATTGTAGACATAGCCAAACAGGCTATGCAGGACGTAGATGTAAAGCCTTTGATTGTACCCATCCGGGGAGGTACGGATGGAGCGAGCTTGTCATTTATGGGTTTACCTACACCCAATCTTTTTACAGGCGGGCATAATTTTCATGGCCGTTATGAGTATATTCCGGTAAATTCTATGGAAAAAGCTGTCCGGGTAATTGTGAGAATCTGTGAATTATGTAGTAAAATATAAATAGTGTTAAAATAGTATTTTATTATAGAATTGTAATTATCCATCTTTATTTTTGCTGAAGGCAAAAGAAGATGGATTTCTTTTTGAGCCTGATTAATTAATTTAAGGGTAGTTCCGTGTCGTGAGATACGGAACTTTTTCATTATTTCTTAACTGCTTCTTTATCGGAACGTAACATAAAGCGGACATCTTTGCATCGGAATAAAAGATAAAATATTGTAAAAAATGAACTCGAAGCAAAGTATGTTTTTCAGACTTTTAGTATTGATGATTTTTTTGTGTGTGGGAACTGCGGGGAAAGTATGGGCAGACGGAACCTTGAAAGGAATTGTGATAGACAAAGTGACCCTGGAACCTGTTATCGGTGCTACTGTATTGGTAGAGAATACGACGCAGGGAGCGGCAACTGATGTTAACGGAACCTTTTGCATTACCGGATTAAAAAGTGGTAAGTTGAATCTGAGGGTGTCCTGTGTCTCTTATACAACACTGAATATCCGTGATGTGATAGTGTCGGAGAATAAACCGACAGAATTGAAGATTGTACTAGAGGCGGCCACAGAAGCTTTGGAAGAGGTGACTGTGAAAGCTGTCCGCCGTATGAGTAGTGAAGTGGCTATGGTAAATGCGATAAAGGCTTCCCCAGTTGTGATCAGTGCCATATCCAGTCAGTTGATTAGTAAAACACAGGATAGGGATGCTTCGGAAGTAGTGAAACGTATCCCCGGAATTTCTGTGATTGATGGAAAATTTATTATTGCCAGAGGACTTTCGCAGCGCTATAATAATGTGTGGTTAAACAATGCAGCTGTTCCGAGTTCGGAAGCTGATTCCCGGGCTTTTTCTTTTGATATTATCCCGAGTGCCCAGATTGAGAACATTATGATTATGAAATCGCCTTCCCCCGAAATTCCGGCAGATTTTACCGGTGGATTTATTCGTATCAGTACAAAGGATACCCCCGGGGAGAACCAGTATCTGTTAAGTTATGGAGCCAGTGTAAATGATAAAACACATTTCAGAAATTTTAAATTCAATAAAGGAAGCCGGATGGATTTTCTGGGGTTTGATAATGGGATGCGCATGGTGAAAGGTGGGATTAAAGCGGGATTTGACAATGAGAATGCCGGTCAGGTGACGGAAATGACCCGGAATGGATTCAATAATGACTGGAGTATAAAGCATAGAAATCCCATTCCTGATCAGCGTTTTTCTTTTATGTTTGGGAATTTAGTGCCCTTACATGATGGGAAAAAGCTGGCTTTTACAGGAGCTTTGAATTACAGTTACTCTTCGAAAAGTTATATCGGTATGGAAAATTCCCGTTTCGGAGTGTATAATAAAGTGAAAGACGAACCGGAGTATCAGTATAAATACACAGATAATCAATATACAGATAATGTGAGAGTAGGCGTAATGTTGAATCTGGCCTATACAGGGGAAAAGAACCGTTTTTATTTCCGTAATATTTTTAATCAGCTGGGAAGTAACCGTTATACGGAAAGAAGCGGTTGGCAGAATATTAGTTCATTATATATACAGGAGAAAGCAGAGTATATTTATGGTAGCCGTAGTACGTATAGCGGTCAGTTTTCCGGAGTGCATGCTCTGAAACGGGGTACTCTCGATTGGAATCTGGGTTATTCCTATGCCAATAAAAACCAACCTGACAGACGCATCATAGAGCGCCAGCAGAATGATATCGTCGGAGATATTAATTATGGGAAAATGAGAATTGATCAAAACGATATTTCCCGGGATTTCCTAAAATTGAATGAGCACATATTTTCTTTAGGGATGAATTACACTTATACCTTTAATGAAAAAGGCATTTTTTCTCCTTCCCTGAAGACCGGATTATATGGGGAATATTGTACCCGGGATTATAAAAACCGGTCTTATTATTACCGTTTTTATGAAGATCATCTGCCGGCAGATTTTACCTATGAATCTGTAGTAGAACAAATATTGCAACCCCAAAATTATGCTGCGGATAAATTATATCTGTATGATGATACAGACAATAAAAACAGTTATAAGGGCAATAATATGCTTTATGCCGCTTATCTGGGATTGAATATTCCAATACGGCGTTTTAATATTTATGCAGGCTTGAGGTTTGAAAGCCGGAATATGACCCTGACAAATTACCTCAGCTCCAATGCCTGGATTTCCAAGGATACTGATTTTGATAATGCTGATCTTTTCCCTTCAGTGAATGTCAGTTATAACATCACTGACAAGCATTTGTTGCGTTTTGCATACGGAAAATCGACTAACCGCCAGGAATTCCGGGAAGTTTCAGCTTCTGTATATAATGATTTTGAATTATTCAGTGATGTAAAAGGAAATCCTGAGCTGAAACCTGCATACATACAGAATCTGGATTTCCGGTATGAATGGTATCCGGCTTCGGGTGAATCGATATCAGTAGCTTTATTTTATAAACATTTTAAGAATCCGATCGAATGGACATTCCGGGATGGAGGGGGTAGTTATACCTATACATTTGAAAATGCCGGTAAGGCCAGGAATTATGGGGTGGAGATCGATGTCCGGAAAAGTTTGGAATTTATCGGGTTATGTAATTTTATGCTGACACTCAACGGAGCCTGGATTAAAAGCAAGGTTTCGTTTGATGCAGAGAAGAGTCTGGAACATGACCGGCCGATGCAGGGACAATCTCCTTACCTGGTTAATGCCGGATTATTTTATCAGCCCCAAAAGATGGGACTGATGGCCGGACTATTGTATAATCGTATCGGGAAGCGGATTGTGGGGATCGGGCGTTCGGATATGAGCGTCGGAGGTTCTATCAATAATGATATTCCCGATATGTATGAAATGCCGCATGATGCCCTGGATTTTGTTATCAGCAAAAAATTCGGAAAGAAAGTAGAATTAAAGCTGAATGTAAAAGATGTAATCGGGCAGGATGCCGTATTTAAACAGTTTCCGAAATTTACGGATGGGAATGGAAATATTGTAAAACGGGAGCAAACTACCAAGAGATTTGCTCCGGGACGTTCTTTCTCTCTGAGTGTAAGTGTAAATCTATAAATCCATAAAGGCATCTTTGGAAGATGCCGTAATTAAAAACGAAAATAATTAAACATGAAAACAATTTTAAAAAAGTGGCAAGTTTTGTTTTTTACGATCCTGACTTTAGGTATGACTGCTTGTAGTGATAACAACAATGGCGGGGATGATCCCGGGGACGATATCAAGGATATTTTATTTGAAAACGGAACCCAATTGGGAAGTGGGGCGGATGAGATGGAAATTAATGGAAATTATAAATTACCGAAAGGTATATATGTCATGAAGGGATGGTTGTATATCACCAGTGGTTCTTCCCTGGAGATAGAAGCCGGGACAATTATCAAAGGAGATAAAACTACTAAAGCGGCCATTATTGCAGAGCCGGGAGGAAAACTGATTGCCAAGGGAACGAAAGAAAATCCGATTGTATTTACATCTAATCAGCCGGTGGGGTCCAGGAGGCCCGGGGACTGGGGAGGAATTGTTATGTGTGGAAAGGCCCGGAATAATCAGGGAAAAATGACAATAGAGGGAGGTTTGCGTACAGAGCACGGAGGCGATGACGATGCTGATAATTCAGGAATTTTGAGTTATGTACGTGTGGAGTTTGCAGGTAATCCTTTTGCTGTGGATCAGGAAATCAATGGAGTCACTTTCGGCTCTGTCGGTTCAGGTACTCAGATAGACCATGTGCAGGTGTCTTACTCCAATGACGATTCTTTTGAGTGGTTTGGGGGAAGTGTGAATTGTAAATACCTGGTGGCTTATCATGGTTGGGACGATGATTTTGATACCGATAATGGTTTTTCCGGTAAAGTGCAGTTTTGTCTGGGTGTCCGTCATCCACAGATTGCTGACCAGTCTATTTCAAACGGGTTTGAAAGCGATAACAATGCCAATGGAACGACTCAGGAACCTTTTACAAGTACTGTATTCAGCAATGTCACTTTTGTAGGTCCTATCGGACAGGATGATGCTTTCCGTAATACGACCGATTATATCAAAGGAGGTGGATTGAATCCCCAGAATGGTTCCCGTTTGGGACAGTTTCAGGCTGCTATGCAGATCCGCAGAAATTCGCACCTGAACTGTTTTAATTCTGTAGCTATCGGATACCCGGTAGGAATTATTGTTGAAAATGATAAGGGATCTGCAACCCAGACGGCTGCTAGTGAAGGAAAACTGAAAGTCAATCATGTATTTTTTGCTGGGATGGGAATTGTAGGAAGCGACAAAAATAAATCTTTAGCTGGAGGTTTGTGTACGGATGGCTCTACTGTTGATGTGAGTCAAACTGCTTTTTCTGAGGAATATTTCCTCAATGGGAGGGGAAACCGTTCTTTTTCCACAATTGCTGAGTTGAAACTCAGACAACCGAACAGTATGATGGCTTCTCCTAATTATGGACCGTCTGCCGGTAGTCCTTTATTGGGGGCTGCTGATTTTACCGATACTTTACTGGGTAGTGGTTTTGACAAAGTATCCTATATCGGTGCTTTTGGTAGTGATGCTACGGACAACTGGATGTCAGGCTGGACTAATTTTGATCCGCAGAATACCGACTATTCCCGATCAGAATGAGGACTATACAAATTCATAAGTTTACGATATATAAAGGATGTGAATAAATAGTAATATTTTATCTCAATTTCAAAGAGGATGCTGTTTTGGCATCCTTTTTGCCTTATTCTTAACAACAACGTTACAGATCTGTCATTCGGATTTAATGATTGGACATTATATTTGTAACATAGGTTTTAGAAGACATTTTTTTCATAAGTTTGTATTAGGTTAGTTAGTAGTGAAAAGTTTCCAGCCGTGATGGTTCGAAACTTTTTCGTTTTTTAAACCGGAGGTTATTTTGTTTCGTAAATCTTTTTCCGTAGCTTTACGTATACGAAAAAGTTATTTAAATTTATGGAGTTATGAAAAAGTATATTTGTACTGTATGTGATTACATTTACGATCCTGCTTTGGGGGATCCGGATAGTGGAATTGAGCCGGGAACTGCTTTTGAAGATTTACCGGATGACTGGGTTTGTCCTTTGTGTGGAGTCGGGAAAGACGAATTTGAACCGGTTCAGGAGTAGAAATAAAGATAAGACTTTGCAAACAGTGAAGTCTTATTTTTTTTTCTTTGGATGTAAATAAAATATATTTACTACATTTGGTAAAAGTTGAAGAAATATCATTATTATTGCATGAAAATAAGCTAGATTTTTAATTTCGGATAGGTGAGCGGCTGTCCGGAAAAGGTTTTACAAGCGGGGTCGGCAAACTCCTTTTTGTAGAAGCGTGATGAATACGCTCTATTTAAGGACTCTCTTCGGAGAGTCCTTTTTCATAGAAATAAGTAAAAAAGCTTATTAAATTTGGTGATTATTTGTATTGTTATTTGTCCGAATATGAATAGCTTTGTATGATTTTGAATAAAGGATTTATTCTGTCATGATATTTTAAACCATAAATAAATGTATAACATACGTGTTGCTATTGCTGTTTTCTCCTTTGCATTAGTCTTGATTGCGGGAGTTAGTGAGGATTTGAGTGCTCAGGAGAAGAAGCAAGGATGGATCAAAAGGTTGAGATACAGACGGGAATTACGTCGGGAGTTAAAAGGGGAAATACAATTGTCCGGGGCATTTGCCCTGTATCCGATGGCTGTAAAATGGGCAGAGGAATTTCGGAAAATTCACCCGAAAGTGCGTATCGATATATCAGCGGGTGGTGCCGGTAAGGGAATTACAGATGCATTGGCAAAAGTGGTAGATTTAGGAATGGTGTCTAGGGATATTTATCCTCAGGAGATAGAGAAAGGAGCATTCCCGATAGCTGTCGTTAAGGATGCTGTTGTACCTACAATAAATTCAGAGAATCCTTTGATCCATCAGATATTGTCTGTTGGACTGAAAAGAGAAGTTGCCCAAAGATTATGGGTGGAGTCGACAGCGAAAACCTGGGGAGATGTTCTGGGTACCTCAAGTACCATTCCTGTACATGTCTTTACCCGTTCAGATGCCTGTGGAGCTGCAGAGACATTTGCTGCCTGGTTGGGGGTGAAGCAGGAAGACCTTGAAGGAACTGCTGTTTTCGGAGACCCGGGAGTGACTTCTGTGGTACAAAGGGACAAGATCGGGATAGGCTTTAATAATATTGCTTATGCATATGACATTAATACAAAGAAGCCGTATCGTCATATTGCAGTTATGCCATTGGATGTCAATGGAAATGGTGTGATTGATCCGGAAGAAAATTTCTATGCCACCAGTACCGAATTGAATGAAGCTATTGCTGCCGGAAGGTATCCCAGTCCGCCGGCCAGAAATCTTTTTCTGGTTTCTAACGGAATACCTCAAAAACCGGAAGTTCTGGCTTTTCTGGAATTTATTCTGACGGACGGACAGCAGTATGCTCCCGAAGTGGGGTATATCGGATTGGCTCCTGAATTACTGGAAGAAGAATTATCCAAACTACAACAATAATGACAATTGAACAGGAAAACAGAATAACTGAAAAAACATCTGTATGGCGTCTTTTAAAAGACAAGATGGCAGGTTCTGTCATGTTTACTTTTACCATGATTTCTGTGCTGCTGGTAATATTGATAGGGGTGGGATTAATGATTAAGTCTTTACCGATATTGCATGAGAAATCGTTATGGGAATTACTTTGTACCTCAAAATGGAAACCCATGCGGGGAGATTTTGGTTTTTTGCCCTTTATCATGGGAACGCTTTGGGTAACAGGCATTGCTATATTGTGGACTTTACCTGTTTCCTTGTTTACGGCTATTTTCCTGACAGAAAATTCAAAAGCTTGGGTGAAGAAAGTCGTTTTTCCGGCTTTGGATATTCTGGCTGGTCTGCCTTCTGTCGTGTATGGTGTTTGGGGAATATTAGTTGTGGTGCCCTGGATATCTGATCGCCTGGCTCCTCATTTTGTGGAATATTCTACCGGATATTCTACTTTGGCTGCTGGGATAGTGCTGGGAATTATGATACTTCCTTTATTGATCAGTTTGTTCGTGGAATTGTTTTCTTCAGTTCCCCGGGAGTTGAGGGAAGCTTCACTTTCTCTAGGGGCTACACGTTGGCAAACAACGAAATATGTGTTGCTGAAAAGAACTTTTCCCGGGCTTTTGGCTTCTGTGACATTGGCTATTTCCCGGGCCATGGGAGAAACGATAGCCGTATTGATGGTATGTGGAAATATTGTACAGTTACCCTCCTCCCTCTTTGACGGTTGTTATCCTCTGCCAGCTTTGATTGCTAACAATTATGGAGAGATGTTGTCTCTGCCGCTTTATGAGTCTGCATTGATGCTGGCTGCTTTGATTCTCTTTGTTGTTGTATTTGTCTTTAATATTGTTTCCCGGTTAATTTTGAGACGGATAGAACAGAAAATGGTATAAAATTCAGGTGATGAGAATAAAATTTATAGAAGAAAAAATCATGAAAACAGTAATGCTGGTCACTACTTTACTGGTATTTCTGTTTGTTGGTAGTATCTTATATACCATTGTCAGAAATGGATGGAATGCCATGAGTTGGGAGATGATCTCTGCTTTGCCCGGAGGGGGATTTTATATCGGAAAAGAGGGTGGTTTGCTGAATGCTATCGTTGGTTCGTTATACATTGTAGGGGCTTCCACGATTTTGGGATTGATCATCAGTATTCCGGTAGTTTTTTATCTGAATGTGTACCTGAAAAAAAATTCAAAACAGGCATCTCTGGCCCGGTTGGCTTATGATGTATTATTTGGCATTCCTTCCATTGTCTATGGTGCTTTTGCTTTTACTATTATGATTTATTTTGGTCTGAGAACCTCTTTGGGAGGAGGTATTATTGTCATTACCTTACTAATTATTCCGATCTTTATCCGTTCTATGGATGAGATAGCCAGGGAATTGCCTCAGGATATGCTGAATGCCTCCTATTCGTTGGGTGCCACCCGTTATGAGACCATCAAAGTGGTGGTTCGTCAGATTGCTCCTGGTATTGCTACGGCCACTCTTTTGTCTATCGGACGGGCGATTGGTGATGCTGCAGCTGTTTTGTTTACAGCGGGTTATACTGATAATATACCTACATCTCTGGGACAGCCGGCAGCTACTTTGCCTTTGGCTGTATTTTTTCAGTTGAGTAGTCCGATTCCTGATGTACAGGAACGGGCCTATGCAGCAGCTTTGATGCTGACTGCCATTGTTTTGGTGTTGAGTATCCTGGGACGGATCATCACCAATCGGTTTTCGAAGAATAAAATTCAGTGAAACACATAAATCCTATTCCATGAATATTCCGTTTTTAGGTAAAAAGATCAAATGGTATAATATGTCGGATCTAAATGAGACAGAGCTGAAAAAGGGCTTTTTCCGTCCAGATCAGAAGTTTTGTACGGATGATACCAGACGATCTAACATTATTGTTGAAAATCTGAATGTTTCTATTCAAAATAATCATATCCTGAAAAATGTATCGGCGGTAATTCCGGATCGCAAAATAACCTGTATCATCGGGCCCTCGGGATGTGGGAAATCTACTTTACTGAAAAGTCTGAACCGTTTGTTGGATACGACCGAAGGGGTAAAGATTAGTGGGAAGGTGTTGGTTGACGGAGAGGAGCTCTATGCCCCGGATGTTGAGATAACCCATATCCGGCGGAAGATGGGATTGCTGTCTCAGCGGCCATGTCCGTTACCCATGTCTATATATGATAATATCGCTTATGGTTGCCGTATTCATGGTATCCGTAACCGTAAAAAGCTGAATATGATAGTACGTTACTATTTGCAGGCTGTCGGTTTATGGGAAGAGGTAAAAGATCGTTTGCATACTCCGGCCGGACGTATGTCTATCGGGCAGCAACAGCGGTTGTGTCTGGCAAGAGGTTTGGCTGTAGAGCCTCAGTTTATCCTGGCTGATGAAGCTACTTCGGCCTTGGACCCGATTTCCAGCAAGATCATTGAGGACTTATTCCTGAAATTGAAGGAGGAATATGCCATCGTGTTGGTGACCCATACTCTTCGTCAAGCCTTGCGGATTGCAGATTATGTGATTTTTATGTATATGGGGAAGATCATTGAAGCCGGGCCTGCAGAACAGATTTTTAAGAATCCTCAGGAAGAATTGACACAAAAATACCTGACCGGTGTATTCAGTTAAAACAGGAGAAAGCTATGAAAAAAATTGCTGATCAGTTGAATGAACGTTTTTCCGGAAAGAACGCTGAAGAGCTATTGACTTTTTTTCTGTCAGAATATAAAGGACATATTGCTTTGGCTTCCAGTCTAGGGATTGAGGATCAGGTACTGACGGACATGATTTGCCGGATTGCACCGGGAACCCGGATTTTTACTTTGGATACCGGACGTTTGTTTCCGGAAACCTATAGTCTGATAGAACGGACCAATCTTGCTTACGGCATCCGGATAGAACTATTTTTTCCGGATTATCGGGAAGTTGAAAAAATGGTGTCTGAGTATGGGGTGAACTTGTTTTATGAAAGTGTGGAAAAACGTCGTTTATGTTGCCGTGTACGGAAATTGGAACCTTTAAAAAGGGCATTTCAGGGATTGCAGGTCTGGATTTGCGGTTTACGGCATGAGCAGTCTGTAACACGGACGGATAACCGGATAGTCGAATGGGATGAGAACCATAAGCTGATTAAGATCAATCCACTGATTGATTGGACAGAAAGTCAGACCTGGGAATATATAAAGAAGCGGGGAGTTCCTTACAATAAACTACACGATCAGGGATTTCCGAGTATTGGATGCCACCCCTGTACACGTGCTGTCGACCCCGGAGAGGATATCCGTGCCGGACGCTGGTGGTGGGAAGATCCTTTACATAAAGAATGCGGCTTACACAAATAAGCCGCATTCTTTATGTAACCGATACTTATATATCGAAGAAAATCAGTTGGTTAAAAGAGCTTAAAGCAGATGCAGATAAATTAATTGTAGAGGAATCTGTCGGATAGCATGCTATCTTTACGTTGTAATTATTAATTTTGAGGGATAAAAATTATAATTGAAGTATGAGTGATGCAATAAAACATGAATGTGGGATAGCGATGGTCAGGTTGTTGAAACCTTTGGAATATTACCGTGAGAAATACGGAGATGCTTTCTGGGGATTGAACAAACTCTATCTGTTGATGGAGAAACAGCATAATCGTGGACAGGAAGGAGCCGGAATGGCTGCTGTAAAACTGAATGCACGTCCGGGTGAAGAGTATATCTTTCGTGAAAGAGCGGAGGGTACCTCTGCAATACAGGACATTTTTTCTTCTGTACACCGGTCTATAAGTGAATTCCGGAGGGCAGATCCGGAAGCGGCTATGGAAGAGTTACCGTTTGCCGGAGAGATGTATATGGGACATTTGCGTTACAGTACAACCGGCAGATCCGGGATTTCCTATTTGCATCCTTTTCTGCGCCGGAATAACTGGCGGAGCCGGAATCTCTCATTGGCGGGTAATTTTAATCTGACCAATGTGGATGAGATACTTGATTATATTGTTGCCCGTGGACAGCATCCTCGTCATAATGCAGATACTTTTATTATCCTAGAACAATTGGGCTATTTGCTGGATTATGAAGTGGAGAGGCTTTACCGGAAATTCAAGGCAGAAGGATTGGGCGGGCAGGCAATGAATGATGCAATTGAAGAGAATATAGATATTGAACATATTTTAAAGGAAGCCTCTTCGCATTGGGATGGAGGGTATGTGATTACCGGGTTGGTAGGAAGCGGAGATTTGTTTGCTTTCCGTGATCCGCACGGGATTCGTCCGGCCTTTTATTATGCGGATGAAGAGGTGATAGCAGTGGCTTCTGAACGGCCGGTGATACAAACTGTTTTCGATTTGGCAGTTGAGGATGTACAGGAACTCTTGCCGGGACAAAGTATTGTCGTCAAACGGAATGGCCGGATGAAGGTGAGTACGATTCATAAATCCCCCTGTGTTACCCCCTGCTCTTTTGAGCGGATCTATTTCTCAAGGGGAAGTGATTGTGATATATACCGGGAAAGGAAAGAATTGGGGCGTTTGCTGACCAATGACATTTTGAAAACAGTGGGGTTCGACATCGAACATACTATATTTTCTTTTATTCCTAATACAGCTGAAATTGCTTATTATGGGATGATGCAGGGGCTGGAATCCTGGTTGGATAAACAGAAAAGTGAAATGATCTGTGAACGCAGGGAAAGTCTGAGTTGCGGGCAAATTCGGGAAATCCTTTCCTGGCAGATCCGGACAGAAAAACTTGCTATTAAAGATATTAAATTGAGGACTTTTATTGCAGAGGGTAATAGCCGGAATGATCTGGCCGCCCATGTGTACGACACAACTTACGGAACAGTCCGGGAGGGCGTAGATTCAATCGTGGTAATAGATGACAGTATTGTCCGGGGAACAACATTGAGGCAGAGTATCATAAAAATATTGTGCCGCCAGAAACCCCGGAAAATAGTGATTGTTTCTTCTTCTCCGCAAATCCGTTATCCGGATTGCTACGGAATCGATATGTCTAAGATGGGAGAGTTTATTGCTTTTCATGCGGCTGTAACTTTGCTTGAGGAGAGAGGTATGAGGCAAGTAATTGAGGAGGTATATACGAAAAGTAAGGCTCAGCTGGAATATCCTAAGGAGAAAATCGTCAACTATGTGAAGGAAATTTATGCTTCCTTTACGGATGAGGAGATTTCTGCTAAAATAGCACAGATGATTACTCCTGAAGGTTGTTCCTCAGAAATTGCAGTAGTTTATCAGACAATTGATAATTTGCATAAAGCATGTCCCGAACATTCCGGTGATTGGTATTTTTCCGGTGATTATCCTACTCCGGGAGGGAATCGGCTGGTGAACAGGGCATTTGTAGAATGGTATGAAAAAAATCAGAAAGCTTGATGTGATGACTTGCCGGGGATTTTTTCCGGCAAGTTTTTATATTTGCTTTTTTTCTTGTCTCCAAAGTTGCCAGGAGTTGATCATGTTTTGCCAAAGTACATAGGAAGCCGGGGCTATAGAAGAAAGCGGATTTAGGTAGGCCTGTGCCATCCAGATGGCCAGAATCGTATTTTTCTGTCCTAATCCTTGGCCTCCGGAGACTGTATCTCCGTAATGTCTTCCGATAAATCGTCCGAGTGAAAATTGCCCGATACAAATCAGCAGAGCCAGAGCTGCCATCCACCATTCTGTTTGAATATTGGCTTCTCCCTGATGTACGATAAAGTAAACTGTTTTCCCCGTAACGATTGTCAGTCCCAAAGACCATAAATAAAAGGAGAGAATCTGTAATTTCCGAAGCCGGTTATGGAGAGAAGACCATGTTTTTTCCAATAGCAGGGCTAATGCACAAGGAAGTACCAGGATAGGTACCACTTGCCTGCAGATGTAAAAAAACGAATCCCAGAAACTCAGTTCTGCATGATTTCCAAGTAAAGTGAAGATAAGAGGGGATACAACCGCTACGACGACGCTGCTTATCAGAGTATAGGCTGCAAGGCAGGCTACATTTCCCCCCAACATGCCTGTGATCACAGCTGCCGCTGTAGCTGTCGGAGCCAGAACACAGATCAGACAGCCTTCGGCTACAACCGGATCGAACCGGACCAGTACTCCGTATACTAGCAGGCAGCCGATAACCTGCACCATCAATAACCAGCCATGTAAACGACTGAAGTGTAAATCCCGGAAAGACAATTTGCAGTATGTAATAAATAACATGCTGAAAATCAGATAAGGCGTCATGAAAGCCAGCTGCTGAAAAAAGTCATTGAAGAATGCTCCGGTCAGCATAGCCATTGGGAGCATCCATGTCTTTAACCTCTGTATCACGGTCAGAAAACTTATTTGATACTTCTTACTTCAGGTATAATATCTTCGGTATACGATTTAGTGGTACTTATATTTTTTGGACCAGGAATCAGCGGGCTGTTCTCAAGTACATGCCGGATTCGCTTGTACTGATCCAGGGTAAACTGATTCTGATAACCGTAGAAATAATCCATGATGTTGTAAGAGGTGAATGTTTGCCCTTCACTGTCACAACTGGTACGTAGAAGAGCCTGTGGGTTAGTCGCAGGATTTTCCATCTCTTTCAGGCTTGCTTCATATTTGCTGCGGTCGTAGTTGGGAGTATCCCCGCAATAGTCTGTCCCTTCACACTCTTTTTCTGAAAATACATGATAAAGACCCAGATAATGTCCCAGTTCATGGGCCAGGGTAATGTAGGCATCCTCTTCATGTATGTATATTCTGTTGATGGAGATGCAATGAGCATAAGTGGGCAGGTTGGAAAAATAGTGATTGTTTTCTTCCAGACCTTCTAAACTATTTTCCCGTGGAGTGTAAGGTAAATGGGAGATACCCAGCACATTCGATTCCTTAAAATTATAGACAAATACATTGATGTATTTATTCGGATTCCAGAGATAAGCTCCATAGGTAGTGTTTGTATTTAACATAAAATTATCACAACTGACGTTGATGGAGTTGGTTTTGATAAAATTCAGACCCGCTTCCTGAAGGGGATTGCCGTTCGGATCTTCTGTTGCAACTACCAGTTCCAGATTCATGTCAATACTATGGGTATGGTCGCTGTAAGTTTGATTGCATTTGTCTACAAGTTTGAGAATTTGCTCCGGTTTTATGGATTTTGTACTGGTATCCTGGCTTTCGCTGTAAAGGACGTGGAATATTATAGGTAATTCGTAATGGTATTCGCCGGTAGCTGTATCCTGCTGTATGCTGATCGTGGCCTGATGTCTATCGCCCTGAAGAAATAATTGGGTGCTTCTCGGAGTTCTTGTTTTGTTTGAATCTACTGTAATCAGTATTTCATCCGTATTTTGTCCGGTTATTTTATCAGTATTGCACCAATCAGTGCCTCCTGATATCTGCCAGATACTGTTGCTTGTAACATATAATTTCCATATTCCACCGCGCCCGGAAAAACGTAATGTGTTTTCAGAAACGTTCAACACCTGTGGGGAAGGGTGGTCTGTTATACAAGATAATACACCAGTAATGATCAGTAATGAAAAAATGAAAGCCTTAATCCTCATCTATACTTTATTTTATGAAATACAAATGTATAAAAAAGACTTGACTGAGATACCGGATATTCCCGAAAAAACCATAATTGTAGTTAAAGGCAGAGAATACCTATTTTTAGGGATAGGAAATGTGAAAAGAAAATGATTATTTTGTATCGTTAAATTTATTTAGAATGAATAAACAAATGAAATATGCCGGAACAGATAAGATGAGTGATCTCATTTGTGAAAATTACAATCTGTTGCTGGTAATGAGCCGTTTCGGTCTGTCGCTTGGATTTGGCGATCAAACAGTTGAAAAGGTATGTCAGAGCCAGGGGGTTCATACAGGGACTTTTCTGGCTGTTGTGAATTTTATGGGAGAAGAGTGTTGTGGAGATGAAAAATACCGGGAGGAGATTTCTATAGAAGCCTTGATGGATTATCTGAAGCAGGCACATTCTTATTTTCTGGACTTTAAATTGCCGCTCATTCGGCGTAAATTGATTGATGCAATTGACTGTTCACAAAATGATGTTGCTATTCTGATCCTGAAGTTTTATGATGCCTATGTCAATGAAGTCAGGGCTCATATGGAGTATGAGAATGAGGTGGTTTTTAAATATGTGAATGCCCTCCTTAAGGGGACAGATACCTCTGATTATAATATCGGTATTTTTGCTGCCCGTCACAATCAGATTGAGACAAAGTTGACTGAGTTGAAAAACATTATTGTAAAGTATTATCCGGCCAAAGTAAATAATAATATGTTGAATAGTGTGCTGTTTGATATTTATTCCTGTGAGAAAGATCTTTGTTCACATTGCCGGGTAGAAGATTATATGTTTGTGCCGTTGATCATTGAGTTTGAAAAGAAAATTCAGGAAAATGCAAGAGGGTGAGACTTTAAAAATAGCTGTTGCAGAGACATCTGTCATTATTCGGAGTGGGCTGGCATTAGTTTTAAAGCGTATCCAGGGGCTGAAAATTTTGCCGATAGAAATTGTTTCTCATGAAGCTTTAAGTGATTGTATAAAATTTCATAAGCCGGAAATTCTGATTGTAAATCCTAGTTTTGCAGGATACTTTGATGTACGTAAGTTTAAAGAAGACAGCCAGACAGCCGGAATCAAAT
>CAJMQA010000048.1 GCA_905215395.1 uncultured bacterium
CGGTTTCCGGTTCCGGGCCGAAATTAATTTATTTTTATAATATGCTGTACTCCCATCCTTAAAAAAATGAGCCAGACAATAAGCCAGGCTATCTATTTGCTCGTTGAACACTTTTTTATTCACCGCCACCGGATCGAACCTCAATTCATAAAAAGGAACCGAAGTTGCCAGAATCCGCCCGTCAGCAGCACAGATATCTCCCCGGTTCGGTTCTATATTCACCGGCTGTACCGGGACATTTGCCGCAGCCATTTTCCGCCACTTCTCCCCCTCCACGGTCATCACCATACAGGCTTTAGCCAACACAAGACAACCAAACAATACAATAAACACATAAACAATTATGGTCCGCCACGTTATGTCATCTTTAATTCCCATCCCCTACCTCCTATATAATTTCACCGGAGGTTCTTTACTCTCCTCCAGTGTCATTCCTTCATTCTTTATTCTTTTCAGCACCTCCGACTGCTTCCGGATCAGCATCAAATCCGCTGCCGCAGAAATCGATTCGAAACGCAGATCTGTCACCTCTTTTTCCAGGTTATTCCTCTCCCGGTGAAGTTTTTCTGTAGAATAACCGTTTGAAATATACCAGATCCCCAAACAAGTCACAAACAATACAAAACGGATATTTGTCCTCAATTTTTCAGCAATCAGGCTTCCCTCCAACACACCTTTCACAGAAGAGGTTGTTCTGGCAGTTTCCTGCTTTTCCTCTTCAGGCATTTCAGGTTGACTTTTTTTACTGAAAAATCCCATATATCAGTTCTTTTTTCTTGCGATCCTCAATTTTGCACTTCTCGCTCTCGGATTACGCTCTATCTCCTCTTCCGCAGGCACGATCACCTTCCGGTTCACCAGCTCGAAATCGTGATTCACATGTCCGTAAAGGATATCTTTTTCCATTTTCCCCTCAGCGTTTCCTGCCTTAAAAAAATTCTTCACTAAACGGTCTTCCAGAGAGTGATAGGTAATAATTACCAAACGCCCCCCCGGCTTCAATACATCCATCGCCTGCACCATCATCTCTTTCAATGCATCCAGCTCTCCATTTACTTCAATCCGCAATGCCTGATAAACTTTAGCAAGATATTTTTTCTCTTTCAGTTTAGGTACGCAAGGAGCTATCGCCTGATAAAACTCCTCCGAAGTCCTTATCTCTTTGTTATTCCTACCCCTTACAATAAAATCCGCCAGCTTTCCGGCATTTTCTACCTCCCCGTAATTCCTGAATATGTTCCTCAGCCGTTCAGCATCATACGTATTCAGCACATCTGCCGCCGTCAGCTTGTTCCGCCGGTTCATCCGCATATCCAGCTCCGCATCAAAACGGAAAGAGAACCCCCGGCCGGCCTCATCAAATTCATGGGAAGAGACTCCCAGATCCGCCAGTATTCCGTCTGCTTTCTCATATCCGTAATAACGCATAAAATTACGCAGATAACGAAAATTATGATTTACAAAAATAAAACGGTCGTCCTCCGGAATATTTGCCAGAGCATCCTCGTCCTGATCGAATCCCATCAAACACCCGTCTGCATCCATACGCCTGAGTATCTCTCCGGAATGCCCCCCTCCCCCGAAAGTCAAATCCAAATACAATCCACCCGGTCTGATATCCAGCCCAGATACGGATTCATCCAACAAAACCGGTACATGATATTCCGACATAAATCCAATATTGAAAATTAAAAATCTGAAATAACCATCCGTTCCTACCCTTTAAATATCTCCCCAGCCAATGCTCCCAGCTCTTCGGCGCCGATCGCAACATTTTCATAAGCTTTTGCATCCCAAATCTGAATCAGAGAATCCTGTGCCGCTAAAACCATATCTTTGTCAATCCCTACCTCTGCCAGCATCTTACGGGGCAATAATACCCGTCCGTTGGTATCCATCTCCACCTCCTGAGTTCCCCGGCAAAATTCCCGGAAGAAATCAGCATGCTTCGGATTGAAAAGATTCAGTTTGGCACGTATCCCTGCAATCATACTCTCCCACTCCTGCAAAGGATACATATCTATACATTTACCGAACACATTTTTCCGCAACACAAATACCGATTGCTGTGATGCAACCATTACTCTCCGAAAAGAGGCCGGCACCACAACCCGACATTTGCTGTCAGCTTTACATGTATAATCCCCGATAAATGAAGACATTTTACTTCTAATAATCTATAAAACAAATCGTTACAAAAATACACATTTTTCAGAATCCAAACATGCTTTTGTGATGTAAAGTTATGAAATATTTCCCACTTTAAACCACTTTGTCCCACTTTTTTATTAAAAATAACTCTTTCCTTAGCAGGATAAGGTATTACAGGTTTTTATATATTAAGATTTTTTCATGACCGAGAAGACTAATCAAACAAAAGCCGGCCGGAAATGATACTTCCGGCCGGCTTCTGACTCCCTTTTCTAATCCGTCTATGGTTCATTTTCAGGATCAGGCAATAAAAAAGATAACATTTTTATCGTTCCGGATTCAGAAGGACGTGACATATTTGCATCTATTATCTTTCCCTCCGGGTCTATCAGTATAAAACGGGGAATCAATGAAATCTTATAATCCTCCCGGAAAGTATCCCCTTTATTCACATGCAATTGAATTCCGCCCCAGCCGTCTTTTTCTATTTTGGTCCGCCAGGCAACCTCATCCGCATCGATAGAAATACTTACAAAACGTATTGGCCCGTCTTTAAACTGCTCTTTTAATTTATGAAATGCCGGAAGTTCACGGCAACAGGGGCCGCACCAGGTGGCCCAAACATCAATATAGACATAATTCCCCAGCCAGTCAGATAAACTCAGCCGATTACCCTTTATATCCAAAAGAGAAAAATCCGGGGCACTTTTACCTTTCTCCAAACGTGAATATTGGTTATATGACTGGAAAAAAGCAGTTTTTCGCTCCCCATCCTTCACCTTTTCATTATAAAAAGGTACAAACTCTTCTACACCTTCCGTTCCGAAATACCTGATATATCCGGACATACAGGCATCCGTCAAATAAGCAGCCAACTCCTCATCCCGGATATTCCCACGTATATAATTCAATTCATATCTCAGTTTATCCAGTGATTTCCCGGTTCCGAATTTTTCCTTTTCTCCCAGCAACTGAACAGCATCCCTGAAAAACTGCCGGTATTCCCCGAGTTCTTTAGCAGAGGAGTTCTCCTGCATAATCTCCGATATTTTTTGATAATATTCCTCCCCGGGAGAATAACTTTTCAAATGCAGTAATCTGGCATGCCGCAGGGGATAGCCCAATAATAGATTACAAGCTACATAATAGAGCCGCTTACGCTCCAGGTTCTTAAAATCTGAGGGAAGAGGTAAAGAATCAAGATGTGCAAAAAATCTGCCAGGAAGTAACTCCCAATCTTTCAGGAATTTTTCCTCACTTTCCCCATATGCCATATTCAAATTGTTCCAAAACGAACTGTTTAAATACATGTTGACCACTTCAGCCGCTCCGGCAAATTTTATCTCTTCCCCCGGTAGTTGAATGATATCCTGCCGTTGTCCCGGCATAAGATAAAACGAACAAACACTGCGGGGACCATATAAGGCGGCATACCCCGGAGCCAATGTATCCGGAACATTTATAGTACCCGTTCCCGACTCATCCAATTTTGTTTTATAAGACTGTTCCCGGAATCCTACTTGTATTTCTTCCTGTTTAAAAGTCTCACCGAAACGGATTTTCACCTGCGAAAAGGTCTGTGCTTCCCACAGAAAGCAGCAAGAAAGCACAAGACCTATTTTTAGATATCTATTCATTTTATATGTATTTCGGGTAATTATATTCCATATCCAGGATTTCTCCGAAACCTTCGAATACCTTTTCCGAGGAAATATCGATCGTTCCGTTCACCTCATTGATATAGTACATATAAACTTTCCCTTCTTTCTTGTTTGCATCATAAGTAGAGAAAATCAGCACTTTATTGTTATACGGATGACTCGGGATAAAACGGTCGATACAAGGTTTGAATATTTTCATGCCTGTTATTTTTTCATCGGGCTCTACCAACGTGTAAATCTTTTCCCCCGTATTCGTACCATTATAATCATAACGGTAAATATTTCGGTCAGTAGCATACAAAAATATGGGTCCTAACGAACCGACTGCATAATATCGGGCATCCTGTAATTCCGGGCAATTATCTGCCGCATATTTTCCGACACCGATATTGGGTGATGCTATAAAATTAAACACACACAATGTCAATTTATGCGTAGTCCAATCTTCAAACAATCCGTATTCATAATTATCATATCCAGTCTCCATATAACGGAGAGAGGCATGCATATTCCCCCAATCGAATGGCTGTGCTTCCGTAGCAACCGGCAATTCTTTCAAAACCCATGTATTGTCGAAACCCAGAAAACGTCCGTTTTCTTCGTCATAAATAAGTCCCTGATACTTCCAAACAGGATACCATTGGGGAACATAGGGCGAAGCTTTATAGGTCATACCGTTTTTTAAAATGGGTTCGGTATAAATCGGAAAATCAGTTGACGGAGTGGCCTGATATTCATAAATACGCCCATCTGAAATAATTCCATCAAAAACATAAGTACACGGACTATAATAATATTTCCAAGCAATATAATTTTCCGGTTTCCAGGAAGACATATCATACATCAGGGTGGAATAATCATATGTTTTTTGCATGGTAACCGCAGACAAACGCACCCCGTCTTTATCTGTGAGCACAATGACTTCCTGATAACGTCCCAGAGCAAAAAAACTGCCGATTTTAACTCCACGTCCTACCAAAGGTCCGCCATTGCCAGATTCATAACAATTGTGTAAAATTTTATCCGTACTTACCCGATTGGAAAAATACGGACTCATAATCAAATCAAAATCGCTTTTCCCGTCTCTTTCCTGCAAAACCATCCAGCCTTCGGTAATACTGCCTGATATGACTAAAGGAATTTGCTTATAGGTTTTTACATCCGTCACTTTATTACGGACAGTCAATACCAAGGTGTAAGTTCCCGGGGCATCCGTCACTTTATAAACCAAATTCCGGGTGTCTCCGATTACTTTTTGCTGATTGACCCCTCCGATGTTATTCGACCAAATCCGCCAATTGAATTCATAATCGTTTTCCGTTCCTCCATCCAAATTTACATCAGCAGGAAGCTCCAATGTATGAAATTGGGTTATATTTACTGTATCCTTTGTTTTTATAGTGATATCCGGCAAATGTATATAGTCATAATTCCCCTTGTCATCATAGCAGGAGGCCAGAATAACCGAAAGGGAAATGATAAATAGTAAATTTATAATCTTTTTCATGGTATGATTTTTTATCATTAGTTTATCGTCAAAAACTTATAAGCAATCCGTTTTCATCGGTCAGGAAATTTCCCGGATGCTCCTTGTTATATTGATACAACGCATCCACCATTATGCTTGTATAATGAATCCGTTCTCCCTGTGACCACTTGTCATAATCGGCTGCAATCCCCAAAATTTGAATCACAAACTGATGTTTTACACGGCTCCAGTCACCGAAAGGCCATCCTTTAGGTTGGGTCAGACGGTTGGTCAATATAATCCGGTACATACTCTCGTCGACGGGGGCTGCCGCAAAATAATCATTACTGCTGAGACGGAACTTCACACCCAAATTACGGTTTTCCAAATCCGGCGTCTTTTTCACCCTTATTTTTAGGGTTGCTTTTATCGAATCGGCCGGAAGTTCGCTTGTTTCGACGACAAAGTTGTCGTTTTCTTTAGCCGTAGTTTCTTCTTTTACCACTTCGACTTTTACTTTGCGGGCTTGTCCGGATGCAAGACCAACAAGTTTAAAAGGTATCTCCACAATGCCCTCTTCCTTATCCGGATACAGAGCAAAAGAATAAACGATACTGTCGTTTCCATAGGCGGTATAAATAAAACGCAGGGAAGCATAGTCCGCATCGTATTTTACATATCCGTCTTTTGAGCAACTGCTGCACCATATAGCAGCCACACCAAAACATAATAAACTGCACTTATGTATAAATCGTTTCATTACTTTTCCTTTTTAATTTCTGTTTCCATATTCTTTTTCCTGATCAGGTACAGGAAGTACATAATAAGCCTTACTGAAAGGTACCGTTACATTGGGTAAAACGGCCTGGTCGGTGCGTTTGCAATAAAAAAACCATTGTCCTTCGCCGATAAATTCTTTCCGGTATTCTTTTCCAATAGCCGTTTGCAGATTTTCATCCGTCACGTCTTCTTTCAGATTATGGACCTCTTCGAAGCCTCTGTGCCGGCGTAAAGTGTTGAAATATTCCACCGCTTCTTTTTTAGACGTAGCACACTCTGCTGCGATCAAGTACATCTCGCTGAGCCGCAATAGGGGCTGACGGTTATTATAAGCAGAGGAAACCTGATACAATTTACTACTCAGCCAATACCAGTCGGGACGCTCAAAATAATAAATATATCTCCAGTCTAAACCGCCATATAAATGGCTTTCAAAAATCTCATTGATAACATCACTATTGCAATACAGCGTCTTGTCACTCTCTTTCAAATAGGTTTCTGTCAATGTCTTCAATCTGGTATTATTCAACATCCAAATACATTCCGACAGGAAAATTCCGTCGCGGTTATTGCGGTCGGTGGTGGCCACCACTCCTTTGTTCACCCATGGATATTTTTCTGAGAGAATTACTTCCCGCGCATTTTTCAAAGCATTGACTTTGTCGTTTTTATACAGGTAAACACGTGCCAGTAAAGCCCGGACGGCATAATAATTGAAATGAAAACTGCGGGTTCCTAAAAAAGACGTCGTAGCCTGACCGGTCTTTATGGGATCTTCTTCTAATAAGGTTGCCGCTTTCTCCAAATCCTCGGTGACCAAATCGAGGACTTCCGAAACGGTAGACAACGGAGTGACTTTTTTGGAAATCGCTTTCACGTAAGGGATTGCCTTTTCGTCAGCTCCGTTCACATAACTCTTGCCAAACAGACGCAGCAGGTCAAAATGCAGAAAAGCACGCAAAGCATAAGCCTCCCCTTCGTAAATTTTTTCTTCCTCCTCTGCAAGTACGCCGCGGTGCTCTGCAATGCCTTGCAACAGAATATTGACATTGGCAACAACGTTGTACATGTTTGTCCAAATCGTATTAATAGTAGCTTCGATCCCTGAATTATCGTACTCGAAACGGCTTAGGTTATAGTAAGGTCCGTTATCGGTAGCAGACCAGAGATAATATTGTTGTCCCAATACGTCGAGCATGCCGAAGCCTAACTCCACTCCGTAAAGATTTTCAGAACATAAAGTTGTGTATACCCCGGTCAATTGGTCTTTGAAACCATTTTTATAACTGAACAAATCATCGTATTTTATCTCCGTGCTCGGACTGACATCTAACCACTCCTGACAGGAAATACTCAGCAGGGAAAAGAACAAAATGCCGAGTATATTTTTTGTTTTTTGTATTCGTATCATGGTATTCATCGATTAAAAGGTTGCTTGTAAAGAAAATGAAAAAGTACGTGCGAACGGATAAGTCAAACCACGTTCAGTCTTCACGGTTGAAGCCCGGAAAACATCATCCATATAAAAACTGGCTTTTAATTGCTGCAATCTGCTCTTTTTCAGGAAAGAGCAATGCCGGAAATCATACCCAATATTCAAAGATGACAAACGTAATTCGTTTAAATCCTGCACGAAACGGGAACTGGGTTTAGTCAGTCTGTAAGGATTATAGGAAAAATCAACCCGATCTCCCGGCTTTTTCCAAACGGCATTGTAAATCCGCTTATCCACATTTAATCCAACATTGGCATTTTCTACCCGGTCGACGAGAGTTTGATTATAGGTCTGCCCCCCAAACTGATAATAGAAAGACATATTCAGGAAAAAGCCGCGATAATCCATGTTCACTCCAAAAGTCCCCGTACATTCGGGCATTGCATCCCCGCAAACCACCTGATCCTCTGTCCTCCATTTTGTCGTCGTTTTTCCGTCTTTCGTCAGGAAAATTTCATCTCCGGTAGCCGGATCGATCCCCAGGGAGCGGACAGCCCAGATGGCATTCATGGATTGCCCCTCAATAAAACGGGTCTGTGGTCTGTTGGTTTTCCCGTCCATTATCTCCTGATCGACATCGTCATTATGACTCCTCAACGCATTCGATATTTCCTTCAATTTATTTGTATTCCTGGCAATGGAGAAGGAAGCGTTCAGATAACGGTCATTTTCCACATCATACAACAAGTGGGCATTTAACTTCAATTCCATTCCTTTATTTTCCGTACTTCCGATATTTTCCATATAACTGGTAAAACCCATAGAAGGCGGAATGGTCAATGCCAACAACTGATCCCTGGTTTGTTGCACATAATAATCATATACGATCATAAGACGCCCCCAGAGATTCAAATCGAATCCAATATTATAATCCCGGGTTTTCTGCCATTTCAGGTCATCATTGGGCAAAGCCATCAAATGGGAACCAATCCAATTATCATAAGCCTGTGTCTGGTCATAATTAAACATGGCCAACGCCTGATAAGGATTGAAATTCTGAGCTCCGGTATAACCTGTAGATGCACGCAGTTTTAACTGCTTCAACCATACTACATTTTCCATAAAATGCTCTTTATGAAAATTCCATCCGATACCTGCCGACCAGAACTGTCCCCACCGTTTATCTTTCCCGAAACGGGAAGAAGCACTGGCACGGTAAGATAAATCTGCCAGGTAACGATCGTCCCAGGAATAGTTTAATGCTGACAAAAACCCTATCTCACGACTAAAAGCCTCATTTCCAACAGGAGGATAATCTCCTTTGTTGAATCCCAGACCGGAAGTGATAAAACTGATCCGGTCATTCGGAAAACCTACCATTGTAAAAGTCACATCCTCAGAACGGTTTTGCTCCAGATTATAGTTCAGGTTTAAAAAAATCTGATGTTTGTTCAACAGCAACGAATAATTAGCTGTAATGTCCATATCAACACTGCTGCTTTCTCCATTCAGTTTACTGTATAGCCCCTTCTCAAAAAACTTGTCTTCTGAATAACCGAGAAACCTGGTATGTGAAGCCGGATAAAAATCTTCACGCCCGTTTAAATTTTTCGATACCCCCAGACGTCCTACAAACTTCAAAGAAGTCAAAGCTTGCCACTCAATATAGAAATTATTAGTAAGGCTGGTATACTTACTGAAATTTTTAGTACCGATAGAAGCATTCCATAACGGATTTCCCCGGGTGACACCAACTAATCCTCCTCCTCCGGTAGAACCTGCAATCTGTTTCAGATCACCATTTTCATCATAAGGTGTCCAGTAAGGATTCAATTCCGCATATTCATAGAAAGACCCATAAGGAGAATCATCGGCACGGTTCAGAGTCGTACTGAACTGGTTACGGAATAACAAATCTTTATAGCGGTAAGAAAGTGTAAATCCCCCGGTAAAGGTTTTACGATCCGACCCTTTCATCACTCCCTTGATATCATTATAAAGTAAATCCACACCATAACGCAGGCGTTCATCCCCACCTTCCAAATAAAGGGAATGACGGTGACCAACACCTGTGCGCAAAGGTTGGGCCAGCCAATCTGTGTCCACACCGCGTTCTATCTCCGAATTGATATTATTCAGATATTGTTCCCAAAACCAGGGATCCGAGTAACGCCCATGTGCTTTATCCACTTCATATTTTTCACGTGCATTGCAGAGGTTATAACCCGTCAAATCCGGTATTGTCAGATTTATATCTCCTTTGTATGAAATTCTTAACTGACCAGCCTTTGGCTGCCGGGTTTCAATGACCACCACCCCATTGGCAGCCTTAGCTCCATAAATTGCCTTGGCTGCAGCATCTTTCAGCAATACAATGGTTTCAACCCTGTTCATATCCAGATCGTACACAGTAGTAATATCTGTCTCAAAACCGTCCAGGATAAATAACGGCTGATTGGGATTTCCATTATACGTTCCCTTAATGTCAGGCATAGACTGTTGTCCGCGCATTTGGATCTGGGGAGCCCGGTTCGGATCGGAACCGAAATCATTATTTTCTATGATATGAAACGCCGGATCCAAACTTTTCAAAGACTGTAAAACATTCTGGTTTCCCATCTTCTGCAATTCCTCTTTTTTGATCGTCGTTGCCGAGCCTGTAAAACTTTCTGCTTTACGGGTAAAAATACCTGTCACCACCACTTCATCCATTTCAGCCACATCTTCTACCATTGTTAACCGGATCTCTTTTTGTCCGGAATATACCACCTCTGCGGTTTTCATCCCGATAAACGAAAATACGATCACCACATTTTCCACGGCGGGTATCGTAAAAGTAAAACAGCCCTTTTCGTCTGTTACTGTTCCTGTTGTTGTTCCTTTGATCAACACCGTAACTCCGGGCAGGGGCTGTTTCTGCACATCCGTCACACAACCTTTCACTGTCACACTTTCCGTCGTCTTCTGCTGCACCAGTTCCCTTTCCTTTACCACAATAATCCCATCCATCAAACGCCAGGTCAGTCGAGAATCCTTAAATATCTGCTCCAACACATTCTCTACTGTTTCATTGTCCACATTTATCGAAATCAGTCCCAGACAATCCGTTTGTTCCCGGTTTAGCATAAAATGCAGAGAAGTCTGTTGCTGAATTTCATCCAGTAATGTTTTCAGGGTGACATTCTCCATTTTCAGGCTTACACGCTCCCGCTGAGCATAAGTGTTTGCCGATACCCCCAAAGAAAATACACACATCAGGATCAGACATAATTTCATCATCCGTCCGATTTTTTGCCAACATCCATGCACAATATGCCGGCAATGTCGATTTTTTTGCATAATTTTGTGTTTAAACAGTTAATAATGACAACAAAGAATTGCTGTAACAATTCCTGTTGCATGAATTAATCCGGAGGAGAGTGCTGTAACACTTTCCTCTTTTATTTTACAACAATAGTTTTATCGGTTATGCTAAAAGTAACTCCTGTAGACTCGGTAATTGTCGCCAAAATCCTCCGGATGTCTTCATAACGCTCCAGATGACCGGAAAAATGCAATTCTCTGGCTTTACCGGAGTAAAAGAATACCTCCACATCGTACCAACGGGCGAGTTCATTCATAATTTCCTCCAACGATTCATCATTGAAATAAAAGATTCCTTCTTTCCAGGCAATATAAGGCCGCACATCAACCTCTTTCAGCCTGATCATTCCCGAACTCCGTTCGAATTCGGCCAATTGTCCGGGATGAAGCCGTAATTCTTTTTTCATTTCAGCTGTTTTGATTCCGATACTCCCTTCCACCAAAACAGTTTCCACTGTTTTCAATCTACAAGTATTTACATTAAACCGGGTTCCATATACCCGGATCCGGACTTCATCAGTCTTGACATAAAAAGGATGTGCAGCTTCGTGCTTTACTTCAAACCACGCTTCTCCCTGAAGCTCTACTTCCCGTTTCTCCTTACCGAAAACAAGCGGATATTTCAATTTACTGGCGGCATTCAGACGGACGACAGTTCCATCTGAGAGAATAACCTGATATTCCCCGCCCGGAGGAACAATCAATGTATTATAATGAACTGTTGGTTCTTCCCAAGCATCTTGCTGAACAGCATAATTTATCCCCCCTCTCTGAATATCTATGATTTTAGTGCCATCCTGCAATTGCAAAGTATCCACATTGCCCAGCGGTACAGATTTTCCATCGCTTAAGAGTAAGGTAACCTGTTGTTTTCCGGTATCATTCAGAGCAGTGATCTCTGTTTGCCGCTTTTCCGGCCATAATAACATCACACTTCCATAGGCCAGGGCAATGAGAGCAGCAATACCACTTATTCTCCGGAATAGCAAACGCCGTTTCTGACTCCGGATACGCCGGAAAGCCCTTTGGTAATCATATTTTTTCCGCTTTTCCACCTCAACCTGTAACAGGTCTGCGTCCAGCAATTCCCGAACCAGAGGATCCGGCTCTCCCTCCGTCTGTTTCTCCGTCTCTGCTAATTCAGACGTCATCAGAAGAACCACCTGCCTGGCTTCACGCTCAATCTCTTCCCATTTCATACATTTGCTTTAAAGTTTATTTATAAACGCAAGCAACAAACAAACGGGTGACAGGATTTCAGAAAAGAATGTTAATTTTATCTTTTATTTTACAGACTGTTTTTATCCACTCTGAAAAAAAAGGCTATTAAGATTTGCAGGAATGAGACATCATAATGTTCACGTACAAACAGATAAGCTCTCTTTTTATGTGTTTTGACACTATTTTCACTGATCTGCATCATCTCTGCAATCTCCTGAACTCTCAAACCTTTGAGGCTATATATAAGTATATCGCGTTGTTGCCGGGGCATTTTGTATAAAACGTCATAAAAACAACTGATCGCTTCTTCACGCAAAGCCATTTTACGGGCATATTCTTCATCTTCTGTCTGTTCTGCACTCCAATTTTCATGCAAGTAATTCTGTGATTTCTGTTTACGTAAAGCACTGACAGTTGCATGATACACACTTTTATAAAGCCAGGCTGTCAACGCCCGTAATTCAGAAAACTCCAACCGCATATTCCACATTCGGATCATGCATTCCTGCACAATATCCTCTGCTCCGCCTGTCCCGCCCAGCAACTTTTCGGCATAACAACACAAAGCTGCATAATAATAACGATAAAGCTCTTCCCAAGCTTTTTCCTTTTTCCTATTGATTCCCTCAAGAAACTTCGTCTGCTCCATATTATAACTTTGCCTACTACAAATTTATACAAAAAAAAGAAATTCTATATTCTAAACAGGATATACCTGGTTTAAATTTTTACGCCAGTTGCTTTTGGTAAAAAATTTCGGTATTTTTGCGAGCTATGAATAAAATCAATTTCAAATACATATACGAACGCACCCTACAGCTTTTGCTAAAGCCTGAATCCGAATGGCCCCACGCTCTAGAGGAAAACAATACGGAAAAAGAAATCTTCCGGAATTATCTGATTCCCATTGCACTATTGACATCCGTCATGGTACTGTTGCTTAGCCTTCTGAATTACAATTTCCTGCAATCCGGAGGTCTGGCCATTATTAATTTGCTTTCTGCAACCCTGGGATGCTGGTTTTCTTATCTGATCACCAGGGAGTATATGTGTGGAAAACTTTCTTATGAGAACAACCAGGCATTGAATTTAACCGTATACAGTGCAGCGATTTTTATAATCTTTCACAGTATCGGCACAGCTTTAGGAAGTGCATTCCTGGGACAATTGTTCACTTTATTCAGTTTCATATTTATACGGACACTTTATAAAGGTTTGAGCACTCTTCCCCGGCTACAGACAGGACAAAGGACCAATATACTAATCATTATGTCTTTATCCATTATCTGTCTCCCGGTTATTATTTCCCAGATACTGACGATTGTATTCGGAATATCCGCTTTCAACATATAATTTTGAATCATGTCCAACGAAGTAAACATACGGAACAAACGCGCCTCTTTCGATTACGAATTTCTGGAGGAATACAATGCCGGAATCATTCTTTCAGGTACAGAGATAAAATCCATCCGGGCAGGTAAAGCCAGCCTAGTAGATTCGTATTGCTTTTTCAACCGGGGAGAATTATGGGTAAAAGGAATGCATATCGCGGAATACAAACTGGGCACCTACTACAATCATGAAGAAAAAAGGGAACGGAAATTACTGCTGACCCATAAAGAGCTGGTAAAATTGGAACGCAAAGTCAAGGAATCAGGGCTGACCATCGTTCCGGTAAAAGTATTTCTGAATGAAAAAGGTTTTGCAAAACTGAGAATAGCTCTGGCTAAAGGTAAAAAGGAATACGACAAACGGGAATCTTTAAAGCTCAAAGATGCCAGGAAAGATATGGACCGTGCCATGAAGAGGTAAGACTTATTATTAAAAACAATCATATGAAAAACAGTATTATTTTAATTGCGCTCATTTTAGTGAGCAGTTTCTCTTTTGCTCAGGAAAGTAACAACGGAAAACGTTTATGGGCAAAATCCATTCTGAACGAAAAAGCTCCGGAACTTGTTGTTGAAGAGTGGATTTCTCAGAAACCGGATACCAAAGGCAAATTTGTACTGATTGATTTTTGGGCAACCTGGTGTGGCCCCTGCCGGAAAGCAATCAGTGAACTCAATGAACTTCAGAAACAGTTTAAAGACAATCTGGTTGTCATCGGAATCTCTGACGAAACAGCTGATAAAGTGAAAGGAATGGCAAGTCCGGTAATAGAATATTACAACGGAGTCGATACCAAAGCAACCATGAAAAAGCAGCTGGAAGTTCAGGGTATTCCTCACGTTATCCTGATTGATCCCAAAGGTATTGTACGTTGGGAAGGCTTCCCATTATTGGAGGAACATCAATTGACTCCGGAAGTAGTTAAAACTCTGATTCAGAAATACAAATAATTTTCTGTTATCAGAAAATTCTGAGACCGGGTTCAGCAATTTGCAGAACCCCGGTCTTTTTTAAGCCGATTCTTTTGCACTTTTTACTTTTTATTCCCTACCTTCGCATTTGTTTGTGAAAAAAGATTTTAATCTAAATAATAGCATCATGTATCAAGGTATAAAAACAGTATCATTTGAAGAAGCTGTCAAGTCTGTGAAATCGGGCGACCGGATTCACATTCATAGTGTAGCTTGTGCACCTCAGGGATTGATCCAGGCTTTATGTGCCCGCGGACGTGCCGGAGAATTAAAAAACATCAAATTACAACACCTTCACACTGAAGGAGCCGCTCCTTACTCCGAACAGGAATTCGAAGGAATCTTCCAGTTGGAATCGTTCTTTGTAGGCCACAATGTCCGGAAAGCCACCCAGGACGGATGGGCGGACTATATTCCGGTACACCTGAGTGAAACCCAGAAACTTATCCGCATGGGAATCACTCCGGTAGATGTAGCCATGATTCAGGTTTGTCCTCCTGACAAACACGGATATGTATCTATGGGAACTTCTGTAGACGCAACTCTCGCAGCTGTTCAGAATGCCAAAACTGTGATTGCAGTGATCAACCCGAACGTACCCCGTGCCTGGGGAGATGCCATCATCAAACTATCTGATATTGACATTTTCTGCGAAGACGATACTCCGCTGATTGAAGCCAAACCGGCACAACCTTCAGAACAGGATATACAGATCGGTAAAAATTGTGCAGCCTTGATTGAAGACGGAGCATGTCTGCAAATGGGTATCGGAGCCATTCCGAATGCAGTTTTATCACAGCTGGGTAATCACAAAAACCTGGGTATTCATACTGAAATGTTTGCCGATGGCGTACTACCTCTGTATTATAAAGGAGTTATCAACAACCTGAACAAAAAATACGACAAAGGTAAGATTGTCTCTACCTTTTTGATGGGTTCTAAAGCCGTATATGACTTTATCGATGATAATCCGGCAGTTGCCATGATGGACGTAGGCTATACCAATGATCCCTTTATCATTGCCCAGCAACCTAAAATGACTGCTATCAACTCGGCTTTGTCTATTGACCTTACAGGACAGGTAAATGCCGACTCGCCGG
>CAJMQA010000049.1 GCA_905215395.1 uncultured bacterium
TCAGTGGGGTTATATCAAAATGGAAAGAATTGTAGCCGTAAGGCCAGTAACCGGCTTCTTTGCCGTTGACGTATACTCTGGCATGACTCATGGCTCCGTCGAAAAGGAGGATTACTTTCTGACCCATTTTGAAAGTAGGTAGTTTGAAAGTGGTGCGATACCAGCCAACTCCGACAAAGGGCAGTCCTCCCGTACGTCCGGCATGCTCCATGGCTTCCTGCTGTCCATCCTGGGTTATGGCTACGTTCTGAACATCGTTTCGGGAGCTGAAAGGACCATAAATGGCCCAGTCGTGAGGTACCGTTACTTTTTGCCATTTGCTGTCGTCAAACAATGGAATAATAGCGGCAGGATTGTCTTCTCTGGTAAATTTCCAGTTTTTTTCAAGCATAAATTCCTGTCGGATTTGTGCATTCAGTCCTAAAGACCAAAAACACAATCCCAGAAGAAACAGATGTCTTACCTTCATAATGTAGTCGTGTGTAAGTGAATAATAATCCTGAAATCTGACAGATATACAGGAATGTCAAAGATAATAATGTTTAATAAATATGACAAATAGTGATTGCATTGTGTTTGAAAAGTATTAGATACATCTGTGTATTGCTATTCATCTGCCTGTAATGAATCTGGCTTACCTTTTGTGTGTAATAGGTTTATGAGGTCCATCGGTCCGGATTCCTGTATTTCCATGAAAATCCCGTATAAAAAAGCCGGATCGATCATTTCAGCATATCGCCGGATATCTTTCAGAGTCTCAGTATCTGTTGCCCGGTTACAGGCTGTCCGGTAAAACAAGTGTTCTGCTTCGCGGCGGGCAATCTCTGTCAGATGCCTCTGTTGTTCATACTCTATTCCTAATATATTCAATTCTCTTCCCCAGACATACGGATAGAAAGCATTGTAAAAAGCATAAGCCGGAGTATAAACCCGGGTATACAGATCTACCATATCCGGATCCAGCTTTCTTTTTTTATAGTCAAGCGGCATGTCTGCCATCAGCAGTACCTGTTCCGGACAAGCATGCCGTTTTGCCCGGTGAACTGTGCGATCCAGTCTTTTTTCCCGTTTCAGGTTCCAGGTTTGTAATTTCTGCTTTAGGGCATTATATTTTTTTTGGTCATTCTCTTGATAAGCATAATTATATACCTTTGCTATTCCCGATTTCTGTCGTTCGTAATGTCTGCTGATTTTTTCTATTGTTCTCCAGTATTGCCCGATCCGGTCTCCTTCGATTTTCAATTGCAAGGGATGGGTACGTAAAACTGTTACCTTGATTTGTTCTGTTGTGTCTGCAAAGAACAGAGAAGAAAAACCGGAGACTGAAGCCAAGCGCATAATTTTAGGAGCAAATCTTATCTTGCAGACAGTCTTTCCGTCTTTAAAGACCAAAGGGGTTTGTTTGTCCCACACAAACTGGTGTTGTTCGCATAGCCAGAGGGGCTCCGTTCCTTGGTAAAAAATTTCCAGCTGTTGGGCATTCAGTTTGCAAATCAGTAGTAACAGGAATCCGGAAAATATGTATTTTTTTATTTTATTCATGGTTTATGTATTTTAAAGGTACATTGTAGATATCTGCTCCCCTCAGATCCCGTGCCAGAATCCGGCCTTCCGGATCCAGTAGAAGTATAAAAGGAATGGCTGTCTGATTTAATACTCCCTGTAATATTTCCTTTTTTTTATCGTGCAGATTTAAAAATATTCCCATTTGTTTTTCTTCTATGGCCTTCAACCAATCATTTGTTTTCCGGTCTATAGAAATAGAAACTATTTGTAGTCCACGGGCCGCCAAAAGTTCGCCGGTTTTTTTACATGGGGCAATTCATGCATACAAGGTATACACCAAGATGCCCAGAAATCCAAAAGTACATATTTCCCCCTCAAATCTGATAAGGAAATATTCCGGCCGTCAACTGAAGGTAAAGAAAAATCAGGCAGTTGGCGGCCGACTGTCAGCTTTTCTTCTATGTCGTAGTAATCCTGAAGCTGAATATATTGTTCGTCTCCGGACATTTTTTCATAAGCAGATAAAACAGTTTTCAATTCTTCAACTGAGAAACGGTTCCGTTCCAGATAAAAAGCCCGGAGCAGAGCTCTGGAATCCGGATGCCGGCACATGAATTCCGTTATGACCTGATTCTGCTCTGCCTTGTCGTGCTTATCCGTTGCCCGGATTGTATACATACGGTTTATAGCGCGATACTGGTCCAAAAGGATATTCTCCCGTCCTCCTTCGACAATGATATTCTTATCCCGAAGGTAAAAATACCCTCCCGGATTCAAAGCATTGGGAGCACCTTTCAATACAACAGCATAAGCTTCCAACTGTGTTGCATCCATCATGAAAAAGCCGGTTTTAACTTTGCCGGGAATGTCCAGATATGCATATTCCGGAAATTCATAATTGCCGCGAAATACAGCCTGATAATTTTTGTCCAGTATGGCTGTATCCCTGACCTCTGGTTTGCCGGCGTCGGGACTATACCTGCAGAGGAAAACCGTATCTCCCGGAAAGCTTCCGTCCCCATAAACAGACAGTTGCAGACAGAAGGACGATTGCGCTGTCAATGAAATAGAAGATCCCAGAAAGAATAGTAACATACTACAAAGTTTTTTTCTCATTATTGATTGGTTTTAAAGTTTTCACTAAAACAATTTAAACCTGTAAAGTGTCTAAAATCATAGGTAAATCAGGATTTTTTTCCCGGAAAGAGAAAAATTTCCGGAAAAATCCATATACTTGCAACACATGAAATCATCCGAACAAGACAGCAATTTTCTGAGCAAATTAAATACTCGTGACTATGAGGCATTTAAATTGTTATTCCGGGATTATTTCCAGGATATAACCTATTATGCGACTAAACTTCTGAATAATGTACAGGCCGCAGAAGACATTGCACAAGAAGTATTCGTTTCTACCTGGGAAAAAGAAAATCATTTTGAAAATCACCTTGCTTTAAAGTCTTATCTATACCTATCGGCTCGAAACCGTTGTCTGAATTTTATCAGGCACAATCAGATTACAGAAAACGTACATGCTTCCATGCAAAGAGATGATTTTGAAGAGTATACCTGGAATGCGATTACCGAAACAGAGATCGTTGGTTTACTTACAGAATATATCCGTCAACTTCCTCCCGAATGCCGGAAAATCATGGAATTAGTGCTCCAGGGATACAACAGTACTGAGATTGCGGAACTTACAGGACTCAGTTCCAGTACCATCCGGACCCAAAAACAGAGAGGAATTGCTCAGCTGAAAAAAATGCTCCCTCCGGATTTATTCTCAGTTTTTATGCTTTTTTGTCATTTGTAGAAAAAAAATAATTTTTTTAGACACTTTGATCTGTAGGATTGTTTTATAGCAAAATATCTTCTGACTATGGAACAAAGCAAACAAAAAATACAAGAAGCCAGACGATACCTGAAAGAACTTGGGAAAGTGCTGCAGACCGGAGAATGGGATTGTTTTGCAACGGATAATGCACACATCCGGCAGGAAATTGGTCAGCCTCAGCGACTCCGGGAAAATTTACAGCAATACCGGGAAATCAATACAGCAAAAGCTTTGAAAAAATTTACGGCTACCATCCGGCCGGAACGCAAATTCCTCAGCCTGTATAAATATGCAGCTCTGTTGATTTGTGTAATCGGATTGAGTATATTCTTCCATATGTATGAGAAAACGGTTCCGGAAGAATCTCTTATCTCATTTTCTTCTGCCTATCTGGTGACTGGAAATAATACAATCCTTTCTCTGGATAAAAAACTTACGTTGGAACAAAATGGTATGCACATTGTCAACACAGACAGCGGAAAAATTTATTTTCATCCGGTTTCACATCCGACTACAGTAACGACCCATAAATTAGTTGTACCCCGGGGAACTCAGTATACTTTACAGTTGAGCGATGGTACAAAAGTACATCTTAACTCCGGAAGTGAAATTAGTTTTCCTTCCGATTTTAGTGACAGCCTCCGAATAGTCACATTGTCCGGAGAAGCCTGTTTTGAAGTGACTCCGTCTGCTATTCCTTTTGTGGTGAAAAGTACAGTGATGGAAGTCCGTGTATTGGGAACTACCTTCAATCTGATGGTTTATCCGGAAGAACCGAATAGTAGTACCACTCTGATTAGTGGGAAAGTCAGGGTCGCTTGTCCGGCAAACGATACCACCAGATCTCAGACCCTTGTTCTCGTTCCCGGCATGCAGGCTGATTTTGATAAAACAGCCCGGCAACTAACTTCCAGGGAAATGGATGTTTCTGAAGGAATCGCATGGCTGAAAGGTGAACTTTCTATGGAAGAAGCTGACCTCGGAAAGATCATGAGAACAATCGGACGTAATTTTAATGTGGATTTTCATTTTCAAAATCCGGAACTGGCTGATGTCCGGTGCTTTATCTCTATACAAAAAGACAAAGGCTTGGATGAGATTCTGAAAATACTGCACTTGGCCACACAAATCCATTTTGAAAACCGGGAGGGAATCATTGAAATTTATAAATAAAAATGGGGGATGCCCTACATCCCCCATACAGATTAATTATTCTACAATAATTTAACCTTAAAACCATTACAAAGCTATGAAATAAAACGGAATATTCCTAACGGCAGCTTATGAGAACCTTTATTCTCTTTCTCATTATTTTATCAGGATTAGTTCCAGTATCCATCGGACTGGAAGCACAAGAGATCAGTCTGCATCTGACGGAGGGGACTCTGGAAGAGATACTCCAAAAGATCCGGAAAAAAACAAATTACGATATGGTTTATCCAATGGAAGACATCAGAAATATCCGGGACAGACAAACAGTCCGTTTCAGAAATCAGGAGTTACAGCAAATTCTGGCTCACTGCCTGAAGGCATATCCCCTGGACTTCCGGATCTACAATCGAACCATCATCATTTTCCGGAAACAACAAGACACTTTGTCCGTTTCCAGGACCATTTCGGGATTGATTGAAGATGAACAAGGCAGCCCTTTATCCTTGGCCAGTATCCGGATCGGTGATTATGGTTTCGGAACAGTTTCCGGAACAGACGGCAGATTCACGTTTACATTACCAACCGGAGAGTTGCCTGTGCTGACCATCAGTTATGTGGGTAAGAAGCCTTATTATCTTCCGGTGTCTGAAGCACAGGAATATCACATTGTGCTGGAAACGCAGAGTGAAAAGATGGAAGATGTCATTGTCAACGGATACCAGAATATTCCTAAAAATGAGATGACAGGAGCTGTCACAACCATCCGGGGAGAAAACATCCGTGTTGCCGGAGTAAATTCTCTGGAGGCTGGATTACAGGGTATGTTTAACGGGCTGGAAGTTGTACTTCCTTCCGGGAATATCGGTGCTGCCGGACAAATACGTGTCCGGGGAACCTCTACGATTGTCGGCAATCCGGAACCTTTAGTGGTTGTCGATGGCATGATCCGGGAGAATATCATGCCTTTTGACCGTAATACCCTCACAGACCTCCTGAATAACGGGGAGCTGGCCAATGCGGCACAAAGCAGTATCATGGGAAATAATCTTTCAGGAATCAATGCCGACGATATTGCTAGTATTACCTTGCTGAAAGATGTTTCAGCCACAGCAATTTACGGAATACGGGCTTCCAACGGAGTAATTGTCATCAATACCAAAAAAGGAAATTCCTCCCGGCAGCAGATCGCGTTCCGAAGCGACATTACTTTTAGCCCTGTTCCCCGCTATAGAAGTCAACGGGTCATGAACTCCTGCCAACGGATACAACTTTCAAAAGAATTTACAGAGAAGGGGTTACCCTATCAGTCTATTCCTTCTCTGGGGTATGAAGCTGCATATCTGAAAATGATCGATAAACAAATCAGTTATCAGGAATTCAAACGGGAAGTCAGCCGCCTGGAGACTATGAATACCGATTGGTTCAGGGTATTGGGCAGAACAGCTGTCGGTCAGAATTATCACCTGAGCCTCCGTTCCGGAAAAAATGGTTTCCTTTGGTATGCCTCTGCAGGATTTAGAAAAGAAAACAGTGCTTTTAACGGGAATGATAGAAAGACTTGTACCGCTCTCTTAAATCTGGATATCCGTACTTCTGATAAATGGCAGTTCAGTGCAAATATTTCCGGTGCGGATATCCGTACTTCAGGTTACTATCCGGGTATTAATCCTGAACAATATGCCCTCAAAACCAGTCGTTATCTTGAAGCACGGCAAACTTATCCGCTTGCAGACCGCCCTTTCAACATTCTGCATGAACTGGCACATACCGGTAATACGAACCATGTTTCAGAAATCCACCTCCTCGGTTCATTTATCTGGAAAGTACTTCCGGAACTGGCTTTAAGTTTCAGGCCGGCCTGGTCACAGGGAATAAACAGGAACAGGCTCTATGCTGATCAATATGCCTGGAATGCAATGGAAGAGACTGGAGAAAGTCCCGGACACAGGGATTATGACAACGTCACCCGTCAATCTTATACGCTGAAAGGACAGGCTGATTTCAGAAAAACGGCCGGAATTACTGTTTCTCATTCCCTGAGCGGTACCTTGGGTTGGGAAATGCGGCAAAACCGGTATACAGGAGAAGCCCGTGAAAACAATCAGCTCTCGCTGACCGACCGGGTGGAGAATATACTTTCTATGTACGGAACAATCGGATATACCTATGATTCCCGCTATACTTTTTGTCTCAATCTGCGGAATGATGCTTCTAACCGGTTCGGAAAAAATACGAACCATCGTTTCTATCCGGTATGGTCCGTAGGGTTAAGGTGGGATTTGTCGGCAGAACGCTGGTTTCTCCGGAAATCCTGGATAAATCAGTTTTCATTGCGCACTTCCCTGGGACGGCAGGGCAATGTTGTCAGTAACGTTTCTCCTCGGGTTTTGGTCAGCAGCGCCGGACAGAACGCAACTACCAGCGAAAATTATCTGCAATTGGAACAATTTGCCAACCCTGATCTAAAATGGGAAAAGACCAATTCATGGAATATAGGGACCCAGCTTTCCCTTTTTCAAAGTAAATTGAATATCAGCTTCGATTATTTCCGGAAAGAAACCCGGGACATTATTGTGGAGAAAAATATACCCATTGAAAATGGCTCCCGGAAAATGTTCCTGAATAGCGGGGCTGTCAGTAACCGGGGGTATGAACTGGCAATCGATCTGGTTCCCCTTTCTTTTGCCAACCGGGAGTGGACCTTGGGATTTACGGCAGCTTATACTAAAAATACCATGAAAAACAGTCAGTCAGACGCTCCCGGACTGAACGATTTTACCAATGGAAAGGCTGTTATCGATAATTTTCCGGTATCAGGTTTCTGGTCGGTTCCCTTTACCGGGCTTTCCTCTGTAAACGGTATGCCTCAATTTGCAGGAATAGATCAAGCTAACGGGCAAATGCAGAAAGTGACCGGATCCCTGTTAGATTACCTGTTATACAGCGGTAGTAGCACCCCGGAACTTAGCGGTGGTCTGTATTCCACCCTACGGTATAAAAATCTGAGTCTGACTGCATGCTTCAATTATCAGCTTGGACATTATAAACGTCTGAATCCGTTCATTTCAAGTCAGAACGGACAGTTGATACTTCCGACCGCAGATATGAATGCCTCTGCCGAATTATTAAACCGTTGGCAGCAAACCGGAGATGAACGGTATACCGATATTCCAGCCCTGACCAATCAGGATGAGAATCTTTCAGCCTATCTCCCGGATAATTCTCTCAGTCGGGAGATAGGCTACGGGGAGATATACCGGTATACCTTGTACAACCGTAGTACTGCAAGGGTCGTATCTGCAAGTCACCTCCGATGCAACCGGATTACTTTGAGTTATAAATACCCCCTTTCAAGCCGGAGCCACCTTCTCATAGCCCTGACAGCTAACAATCCTTTTATTATCAAAGATAAAAAGTTGAAGGGACAGGATCCGGAAACTCTCAGTCAAAACCCGGATGTTTACACACCGGTGATGAGCCGTCCTAAAAATTATTCTGTCAGTATAGAGATAAATTTTTGATTATTAACTAAAAAAGAAAAGTAACAGAGACAAATTATTCAACAATTCATTAAACCTTAAAACCAATTTTCATGAAAACAAATGTCTATTTACTCCTTGTTTGCACTTTACTGCTGTTTTGTCAGGGTTGCATCAAAGAACTACACAAATTACCACCCCGGCCGCAAATATCAGTAAAATTGAACGGTCTGGAATGTGATACCATACGTGTAAAACCTTCTGAAGAAATACAGGTAGAAGTTGAATTTAAGGCTTCTGAAGGTATTCTCCGGGAAGTCAGCATCAAAGATCAGGCCGGAGCTCAACTGCCGGGATTTCCGGTCACCCTTGATTCTGCAGACTTACAAAATCAAGCCAGTT
Organism: uncultured bacterium; assembly: GCA_905215395.1. Classification (GTDB taxonomy): domain Bacteria; phylum Bacteroidota; class Bacteroidia; order Bacteroidales; family Marinifilaceae; genus Odoribacter. Next base: position 8,374 of record CAJMQA010000049.1, read on the forward strand.
ATAGTTATTCGTTCAAAGCGAATGATTTTATGCCTAATGCAGGAAAAACCTATCAAACCTATACTTTTCAGTTGATTTGTCAGGACGACAATCAACCCAAACAGCTTATCAATAAAAACATTTGTATTCTGGTTACGGAAGAACTTTATAGTTATACAGTTACTTTGGGGGCTCAGGATAATCCGGAACACGGTTGTTTCCTGAACCTGAATACGGGAAAAGTTTTTACTCGTGCCCAGGCTACAGAAATGTCCATTACCGAATTACAACAGATAGAGCTTTGCTATTTTTACGATGAAAAAGCTTTGTTGGGCAGTGATTATGCTTATCAGCAATTCTGGCCGTTAGCAGCTAAATTTACTTATCTGTACAGTTGGTATTGGTTTACCACAGCGCCGGGATATGCAAAGCCGGAATACCAGAGTTATTCTTTTCCGGCATTGGAACAATTAACCCCTCCTGCTCCGGGAACGATACTCAATTATCCTTTCCCGGGATTTATGAAATATACCTCGCATCGTTCTTTTGAATCTTTCCGTTACACTTCTGATCTGACGAATTACAAAGAGCATACCTACAATGGCAAACAACCGATGCTCTACGGTGTATATATTATTGCCACGTCACGTTATATGAACTGGCCTGAAGATCAGCAAACCCAGGAATACAAACCTTCGGTTATCAGAGTCCGGGAGTTTGTACCCGGACCGGCCGGTTATATGGTGCTGGATGTGAAAGCCTCAACGAAATACAACTTTTAATTTATTCAATTTGTTATGATCATGAAAACCTATATACAACACTTGACAACAGGTATCTTGGTGATACTGCTCACTCTGATTTCCGGGGTGTTGCCCGCCCAGGAGCAAAAAATCAAGATCTCTGGAACCGTATACGAAGAGTCCGGTCAACCCCTTCCCACAGCCACCGTCTATATCAAAGGACAACTACAGTCGGGAGTATTGACGGATATTGATGGAAACTTTACCATTCTGGCCCCGGAAGGTTCTACTCTGTTAGTTTCATTTGTCGGTAAAAAAGTAAAAGAAATAAAAGTCTCCTCTTCAAAAACTTTTTATAAAATAACTCTGGAAGAAGAGAGCCAGAAATTGGATGAGGTTGTGGTTACCGGTTATCAGACCCTGAAACGGCATGAAGTTGTCGGTTCTGCTTATTCCGTAAAGGGAGAAGATATCCGTATTGCCGGAATCAATCGTATCGATATGGCCTTGCAGGGAGCAGTCCCCGGCGTAAGCATTACAGTCCCCTCCGGAATGATCGGTACTGCCCCGCAAGTCAGGGTTAGGGGAACCTCTACTATTATCGGGAATGCGTCTCCGGTGTGGGTAGTAGACGGTATCATCCGGGAAGACCCGTTACCTTTTGCAGGTAGTCAGCTCAATGATATCCTGAGTTCAGGCGATCTGTCAGCTTCTATGGCCAGTATTTCCGGTAGTAGTATTTCCGGTCTGAATCCCGATGATATTGAGAGTATCACCTTTTTGAAAGATGCTTCCGCAACAGCCATATATGGAGTGAAAGCAGCCAATGGGGTTATTGTGATTACCACCAAAAGAGGAAAGGATACCAATGGTAAAATCAATGTTAACTTCCGTACGGATATTTCGGTGACTCCCAAAAGAAATTACGGACAAACCGATCGTATGAATTCCGTGGAACGTATAGGTCTATCCAAAGAGATCATCCGTTCCGGAATCCCTTTCTCCCAGTTTCCTCAGCAGGTAGGTTATGAAGGTGCTTATCTTCAGCTTATCAATAAGCGGATTACTATGGATGAATTCAACCGGCAGACAGAGGAGATGGAAAAAAGAAATACCGATTGGTTTGATATTCTGAGCCGGAATGCTGTCAGCCAGAATTATACCCTGAGTCTGAGCGGAGGAAACGACAAACTGAACTTTTTCGGTTCTGTTGGTTACAGTAACCTGTTGAACAGTTATAAAAACAACGATCAGACCAACAAAACCATTAACCTGAATGTCGATTCCAAATTGAGGGATAATCTTCGTGCCAGATTTAGTGTTTCAGCCAGTCAAAATGTGACAAATGGATACTATACCGGCGTCAATCCGGAAGATTATGCTTTAAATACCAGTCGCATCATGGACAAAGACGAATGGTATACCATCAATGAACCTAAAACTTACTTTGAATACCAGCAAAACGGTATTGCCGGAAAAATCCAACGGGATATCCGTTACAATTTCCTGAATGAACTGGCACATACAGGTAATGAAAATAAAAACACCAGTTACAACCTGCAAGGCAATATCATCTGGAATATTCTTCCGTTATTGAGGTGGGAATTCACTGCTGCTTATTCCCAAAGTAGCACTAAAGCCTCTCTCTGGGCTGACGATCATTCTTATGCCGTTTCTAAAATCAGAGGCGCTAATTACGGGGAATTGCTTACCGGAGAAGATGATGCCTGGCTGTCTCTGGCATCTCCGCTTCCTTATGGAGGGATCCTGAATTATAATTATACGGATCAGGAAAGTTATACTATACGTAATCAGCTGAATTACGGATATGCTTTCGGTGCAGACCAAAAGCACGCTCTGAATGTAGCGTTGGGGCATGAAATCCGGAGTAACAATTATACCGGACAAAACGGTTTGGAATATGGATATATGCCTGATCGCGGGAAGAGTGTGGATTATGATTATAGCAGGCAAGCCAATAAAGATTATGTCCTGAGTATTTACCCGGATTGCGGGATGACTTCGGTATCCTCATATTCTTATTCAAATACCCATGGAATCAGCCTCGTCGACCAAACTGAAAATTACATGTCGTTGTATGCAACTTTGGGATATTCCTATCAATCAAAATATACTTTATCGTTCAGCTTCCGCCGGGATGCTTCAAACCGGTTCGGACAAAAGACCAATCATCGGTTCAATCCGGTATTATCTGCCGGTTTCCGTTGGGAAATCGGTCAGGAAAATCTCCTGCAAAAATGGGATTGGCTATCGGCACTGGCTTTCAAAGCTTCCTATGGCTCTCAGGGAAAGGCTCCGGACATGAGTCCAAATCTGATTGCCAATTACAACATTGCCCCGGATATGCTGACCGGTGAGTATTTTCTGTCCATCAAGAATTTGCCCAATCAGGACCTGAAATGGGAAAAAACCCGGAATATCAATCTGGGTCTGGAATTTTCAATTCTTCAGGATCGTATATACGGGAGTTTCGACTATTATTATAAAAAGACCAAGGATGCCATTGCCTATGTCAATGTACCGACAGAAAACGGAACTACCAATATGCCAGTCAATAACGGCGTAGTTATCAATAAAGGATATGATCTGGCTGTTACTCTCGTTCCCCTCCGGCAGAAAAATTTACGCTGGAGTATCACTGCAACAGCCGGATTCAATCGCAATAAAATAGAAGACAACATAGATGCTGCTACCTTGAAAAAACTGACTACAGGAGAAATTGTCATAGACGGTTATGCCATCGGCAGTTTCTGGTCGTTCCCTTATATCGGCCTGTCTGATCAGGGACGTCCGAAGTTTGCTATTATAGATCAGAATCCGGGAAGCCTTACCAAAGTACAAACGGGCACTTTACTGGACTACATGGTTTATAGCGGAGTGAAAGATCCGGTTATGAGCGGAGGTATTTCGACTTCCTGCCGTTACAGACAATTTACCTTATCAGCTTCATTCAATTATCAGCTGGGACATCACAAGCGGCTGAATCCTTTTCTGAAGAGTGAATCGACTGCCAATAATGTCGGTCAGCTCCGTATTCCGGGACCGGAGAAAAATGCCAGCAATATACTTAGTCAGCGTTGGCAAAAACCCGGAGATGAGTACAGAACCGATATTCCTGCCATTCTGTCCAGCGATGCCGATCTTAGTAAGTACCTGCCGGATAACTCCCTTACCCTGGCTTCCGACGGTTCCATCTTCCGTTATCAGATGTACAATATGTCGGATCTGAGAGTGGTAAAAGCCGATCATATCCGTTGTAACAATATCAGCCTGGCTTACAGTCTGCCGCAACAGCAGTTGAACAAGATAAAACTGTCTAATCTGACTTTTGCCTTCACTGTCACGGATCCGTTTATTATCAAAAGTAAGGGATTGGGAAAACAGGATCCGGAAACTTTAAGCGCCAATGCCGATTCGGTACTTCCGGTGATGGATCGTCAACGTAAATTTTCATTCAGTATCAGTTGTGGATTTTAAAAATACATCATATTATAAAAACAAAACAGATAAAAATTATATTCTTCCTGCTGCTGACCGGCCTGTTTTCCTGCCAGGATTTCCTGGAAGAGAGTTCTCAGGATGAGGTGATCCCCTCCAAGGTAGAAGATTTAGATCAATTATTGGCCTATGAAGCCTATCCCCGGCGGGAAAAACCTTTATATCCCTATTTATGTATGCTGGACGACGATGTGGAGCAATACATAAGTAGTAACAGCGGGGATGCCGATATCACTAAAAAACTCAGTTATATCTATCTTTGGGGAGGACGTAATTCGACCAGCAACCAGACAATGTTTGAGGATTTTCTGAACCTGACCGTCAATAGCTATCCCCGTGCCGATATAAAGGTCGATTCGTATGAAACTTTTTATAAAATGATTGCCGGTTGTAATGTTGTTATCGATATGATAGATGAAGTTAGCGGGGAAACGGGAACTAAGAACCGGGTGAAAGGTGAAGCATTGGTGTTACGTTCTTTCCATTATTTCAATCTGATCAATCTCTATGCCTGGCCTTATAATGCTCCTGCTGCCCCCAAAGGGAACTCTCAGGGGATTCCGTTAAAGTTAAGTAGTGCCATATATCCGAATACTATTGTCCGGAGTTCTGTTGCCCAGGTATATGCCAGTATCATCGAGGATGTAGAAGAGGGGATCCGTTTATTGGAACATTCCCAGGGGAGTAAATTCAGAATCGGGGTACAGGCAGCGCATTTACTTGCCAGCCGTTACTACCTCTTTATGGAAAACTGGGAAAAAGTCATCGAACATACCGGTGCGATCTTTGATGCCTATGACGGTCAGCTTCCGTTGTTCGATATGACTGCAGTCCAGTATCCTGAAACTTGGGATGGGCTGTTTCCTTATCCGATCAATTTCAGTAATCCGGAAATTCTCTTTTTCTATGGTCACAAAGATGAAAATGCCTTGGTAGATATCAATATTAACAATCGTTGTTTGCGGGCTTCAACAAGCCTGACCGGTAGTTTTCAGGCAGGAGATCAACGTCTGAATGCCTATCTTTGTAATACCAGTGATGCCCAGCGTAAATCGTCCAAAATCAATGCTGAAAAATTTGAATTCGGGTATAGTCTCCGGCTTAGTGAAGCTTGCCTGAACCGGGCAGAAGCTTATGCCCGGGCAGCAGCAGGAGGTAAAACAGAATACTTGGACAAAGCTCTCAGTGATCTGAACTTATTACGGCAGTACCGGATTCTCAATCATGTCCCTTATGCCGGGGCCGATTTTAATCAGGATGCTTCCCGGGTGATAGAAGAGTGTAAAGCAGAACGGAGAAGGGAATTTAACTTTGAGGGAATGCGTTGGTTCGATTTGCGCCGTTACGGAATGCAAGCCTTCAGGCATCCGATGGACGAATCGGTTCAGGCTGGTGACGAATATGAAATCGAAATACCGGCCGCCTCTCCACGTTGGGTGTTGCCCATCATGCAAATTCATAAAGAAAGTAATCCTGGCCTTAATTAAATATGCATATCATCATGAAAAATAAATACATATACATTTTTTTGACAGCTGTTCTGTTGGTAGCCTGTCATTCTGAAGACAATATTCATCCGACAGAAAAAAAAGATACCCGTTTTGAACTTCCTCAGGGAAACCACGATTTCGACTCCCAGATTGTCGAATGGTCCAAAAAATATGGAATCAATGTACTGTACAAATTTACCGATGCTGATCTGAATTATAAATTTACCACCAATTATAATCAGTATGAGATGACAGAAGAGGCTGACGAAGCAGGTATCCGGGCGGCTGTCATATTTTTGAAAGAAGATTTTATTGGTCTTTACAGCGATGAAGTAAAAAGTAAATATCTGCCCTCCAAAATCCTGCTGGCCGGCATTTTGTATGCCAACGATTTTGGGACCACCAAATACGAGCCGATATGGGATACCCTGGCTGTGGCTAATTTGGGTGTATTTATCAGAGGTCTGGATCATATTACTTTCCCCCGGGTGGATGCTGGATTTGCAGGAAGAATCGCTGATACAGAGTACCGGAAAAAATTGAGGCTGGCAATTCACCGTACTTTCATTAATTTTTTGATGTTTCCCAGCAACGAGCTTCTGGAAAAGATACCCGGGACTGAAATTTTGAATACTTTTGCTTCTTACACTCTGGTTAATCCAGAGCTTCCGAATGTAAGCAATCCATACAGTTACGGAAATGTCTGGTATCATTCCGAAGATATGTACAAATTGGGTTTTCTTTCCTATTCCAGTTATTGGGGGTGGTTTCCTCCCTATTATTGGACTGCTCCCCTTACGAAAGAAAATGACTTTTATTCGTTTATCAATTTCATTTTTACACAGACAAAAAGTGAATTGCATGCAAATCCTATTTATGTCAATTACCCACAGATCAAAAAGAAATGTGATTATCTGATACAAAGCTTTGCCCACTACGGCATTGATTTACATCAAGTTGGGGGAGAATAATCCATTCCGGTTTTATTTGCCGGCCAGAATGATGTCTGACGGCAAATAAAACCTGCCCTTCATTCGTAACGAGTTCATGAGGCTTGAAAAGCCGAGTAATCCCGGATAGAGTATCACTAACTTTTGGGTATGAAAAAAAGGAAGCCGCATGTAGACAATTTTGAGGGATGGTGGGGCTTGAGATTGTTGAAGTTAATGAACCTTCCCACAGTCCTCCTGAGGGATTACTCAGACCTGTGGTCTTCGTGAACCTGTTACGAACCCGGCCACCCCTTCGTTCGTAACTGGTTCATGAGGGCTGAAAGACCGAATAATCCCATGAAGGTTATCGCTGATTTTGGGTATGAAAAAAAGGAAGCCGTTTGTGACTTCCTTTCAGGTGGGTCCTGAGGGATTCGAACCCC
>CAJMQA010000050.1 GCA_905215395.1 uncultured bacterium
GGCATACGCCTTGACAGGGATATGTTACTCATTTCCAGGAAATTATTGTCCTGTACAAACCGGCTGGTATAGTTCGAAGTAGTCCTGTCTGCAATATCTTTGTAAAAACAATGTTGCCCCGGATATTGCCATCTCTCCTCCAATACCCGTTTATCGGCATTGGAATAGGGGCTGGCGCCTTCTACACGTTCGGCCAGCGTACTGTTGTAAAGTTGTCCGCCAAAGCTATAGCGCATTAAAATATTCAAAGACCAATTTTTCCAGATGATATTGGTTCCGATATTCCCTTCTAAGGTCGGGTCGGTACATCCCACAACCACTTTATCCTTATAATTCCAGGTTTCAGTAATCTCTCCTGTACGGGTCAGAAACAATTCCTTACCATTGGCCGGATTGATTCCCAGCGAACGGACAGCTTTAATGGCATTCAAAGATTCTCCTTCTTCATACATGGCAATGGGACGGGTCTGATCGGCATTCCACGCCTCATTATTTTCTTTATTCAAGGCACTTAAGGCAGAACTGATCCTGGTAATCCGGTTGCGATTGTGAGTACCGCTGAAGTTGACAGCCCAATCGAAATCTTTGTGCCGGATAATCACAGCATTGATATCAAACTCATAACCATTATTCTTTTGTTTTCCGAAATTGGATGTATAGTTGGTGAATCCCAGTGAGGGCGTAACAGATACGGGTAAGAGCAAGCCATTAGTCAGATCATTGTAATAATCAAAACGCATTGTCAAACGACGCTGTAACACTTCTATGTCGATACCTAAATTTCGTTTCAAACTTTTCTGCCATTCCAGATCCGTATTTCCGTAAGCTATAAATGTGGCACCCAAAGACTGGTAATACATTTGGCTTTGATTATATTCCAACATGGTACGGGCCTGATAAGAGTCGAAAGTTTGATTTCCCGTCTCACCGATAGAGGCCCGCACGGTCAGCCGGCTCAACCACTCTGCATTTTCCATAAAGGTTTCATTATTCAGATTCCAGCCGATACCTGCCGACCAGAAAGGAGCAAAACGTTTGTCTTTTCCGAATTTGGACGAACCGTCCAGACGTCCTGATAAATCCACGAAATAACGGTTGTTGTAAGAATAGTTCAGATTTGCAAAAAATCCGGCTAGCCGGTTTTTCAATTCCGAACCCGAAGGTTTTCCCCCTTCTTTATATTTCGTAGCAAACCATATTTCATTGAAACGTCCGTCTACAAAACCTGTAGCCACGTAACTGCTATTTACAGATTTATTTTGACTCAGGTTCAAGCCGATTCCGCTGAACAATAAATGCCCATTGTTTTGCAGGTTATAAGAAAGTGTGGCATTTACGTTATAAGAAAATTCATTCCCGTTCGTTTTCGTATACTCGCCTTTATCCTCCATTTCCAATTGCGATTGTTGTTTGTAGGAAGCATTATCCGGGGAAACATATTTATCAGAGCGATTGACAGTTTTAGTCAATGATACAGAACCTTTAAAACGCAATTCCGGCAAGATAAAATAGTCCAGACTCAGATTGTCGGAAATAGTCAGTATATGGGACTCATCTTTATAAGGCAAAGAAGCATTGTACAATGGATTCTGATACTGACTTTCATTAGCATACCGTTCCGGGTGAACCGTAAACGTTTCAATCAGATGGCCATCCTCATCATAAATCGGATTATAGGGATTGGCTGCTGTATATAAAGAAAATGATCCATAGGGAGAATTTTGGATATTTGTTTGTGAAAATTCAAAACTATTCCGGATGCTGATTTTATTTTTTACCCGATAAGTTAAATCGAAAGATGTTCCGAAGATTTCCCGCCAGGAATCTTTCATTACCCCGGATTTCTTGTTATAATTTGCTCCCAAACCATAAACAACAGCTTCTGTCCCTCCTTCCAGATAAAGCGAATGGGCATGTGAAACGGCATGACGGACCGGTTGTGCCAACCAATCCGTATTTACTCCTCTCGCTATATTGGCTTTTATTTTCTCCAGAATCAGCATATCTCCGGTTTTATCATAATCATATAGTCCGGCTTTTTCTTCATATTCCAGTTTTTCACGGGCATTCATCAGATCATAATCCGAAAGATCAACCATAGAAAGACTGGTGCGGTTGGAATAAGAAACTGAGAATTTTCCTTCGGCAGGGCGACGGGTTTCAATCACGACAACTCCGTTAGCTGCACGTGAACCGTAGAGAATCGTAGCAGAAGCATCTTTCAGAATGGTAATACTCTCGATCCGTTCCATATCCATGTCGAACACCCGCTGCAGGCTGACCTCATAACCATCGACAATGAAAGTCGGAATATTGCTGTTTCCCATAAAACTACTTTCACCACGTACAAAAAAATCAGGTAATGTATTGGGGTCAGAGCCCATTGAATTATTTTCTTTGATCTTAAACGAGGGATCAACTCTTTTTAATGCTTCCAGAAGATTTACGTTTCCGAATTTCCGTAGCTCTTCCCGTTTTGCCTGGGTGACCGAACCGGTGAAGCTGTCTTTGGATTTGTTAAAGTAACCGGTAACAACCACCTCGTCCATTTCACTTGTGGCGTATTTCAGAGCAATGTTCAATTCCATATTCTTTACACAGGAGAGGGGTATTTCCTGGCTTTCCATCCCTACCATGGTAAACAGCAGGGTGTGAACGCCTTCCGGAATAGTTAATGAATACCGGCCATCGATGTCGGTAGCCGTACCTAAAGAAGTACCTTTGAGCAATACCGTTGCACCCGGGAGCGATTCTCCCTTTTCATCTTTTACTGTACCTGATACTTTGATCATCTTTTTTTCCTGCATTTGAGCCTGTTGCTCTTTTCCCGGTTCTTCTTTTACCAGGATCACTACCTCGTCTTCAAAGCGGCAATGGATACCCTGACCGGCAAACACTTGTTTCAGTACATCTTCCACTCGTTTTTGACGTACATCCAGGTTAAAACGGGGAATTTTCCGGACAAATTCACTCCGGTACATAAAACGGATTCCCGTTTGATTCTTTACTTCCTGCAGGAACTCTTCCACATTACAGTTTTTCAACTGCAATGTCAGCAACTGATTCTGGGAATATGCTTCGCCACGAACCTGGATCAACCACACCAACATCAAAAAACACAGAATTTTCATAACTCTAAGGATTTTCTGAGCCGAACGTAAATTTCCTTTACTTTCTCCATTTTTTTCCATAATTTTGTAAGTAACTAATTAATACTGGCCGGATTTCCGGCATTTCTGAAACGGGAGGATTTGCCGATCCTTCCGTTTTATTTTACACCTATAAATATTGTCCTGTTCTTGATCTCATACTGTGCTCCCGTTGTCAGTCTCAGGTAATGTAAAAATTTCTCTACGCTGTCATAACGCCGCATATTTCCCGACAAAAGCATATCTTTCAATTCTTTGTCTGTAAAAATGACCTTACAATCATACCATAAGGCGATTTTTTCCATTACCTCTTCCAACCGGTCATCACTAAAAATGAAATCCCCGCTTTTCCAGTCGATATATTTGCGGACATCCACATCCTTTACTTCCGTTTGCCCGGTTTGCCGATCATAAACTGCCAATTGATCCGGGCTTAGGACTACCCGTTCGTTTGCTTTGCCTACACTGATTTTTCCACACACAAGCACCGATTTAACGAATCGGTCCGTATAAGTGTTCACATTGAATTCCGTTCCGAGAGCACTTACCTCTATGCCATTTGCAATAACCACGAAGGGACGCGATGCATCGGCCCGTACTTTGAAGTAAGCCTCTCCTTTCAGGCGTACCACCCGTTGCTGCCCGCTAAACCTTACCGGATATTCCAATTCTGAGGCTGAATTGATCCATACCTCTGAGCTATCGGATAACATCAGTTTATATTCTCCTCCCCGTTCTACTACCAACCGGTTGTATGTGTTTTTTTCCCATTCTTTTGTCTGCCTGCCTTTATAGGTCAATGCCCCTTTCCCGGTAGCAACGATCTGAGCCTCCTGTTCGGAAATCGAACGGGGAACATTGTCTAATAGAATTTTTTCTCCTGACGACAGATAAAGCTTTGCTTTGGCACTTCCGGGGACAATACTGCCGGTCATGACAAGTGATGGTATAAGCTCTTTCTCTTTCCGGATGTAAAAAAAACTTCCTATTATCAGTAGAAGACATACGGAAGCTGCAATTGTCATCCACCGGTGCATGATTTTCCGCTTTCGGGCAATGGTCCGGTAACGTCTTTCCGATTTCCGGCAGATCAGGCTTTCGCGCATGACCCAACGTTGGCGTAGGTAATCTTTTTTTAAACGGCTGTAATAAAGACGGTGCTCTTCACTTTCCTGTAACCATTGCAAAAGCATTTTTTTTTCTTTTTCTTCCTGTGGTTCGTTTTGCCATAAGGCCAATAAACGGATATCAAATTGTTCCTGATCCATGTCCCTTTTGTTATTTTCTATTCATAAATAGACATGAAACCTGAAATCGGTTGACAAGAAAAAGAGATTTTTTTAAAGAATTTTTCTTTTGAAAAATAAAATGTAGAGGAGATAGGAAAAATCGGAGACCGATTTCCGTAAAGTTTTAAGACTTCTGACCAAAAGAGTTTTGACTGTTGCTACCGAAATTCCAAGGGTTTCAGCTACTTCTGCGTATTTCATGTTTTTTAAGTGGATGCATTCTAAAATTTTCCGGCTCCGGGGTGGTAATTTCTCCAATTCTTTGCGTACCAGTTCCACCAATTGGTCGTGTGCTAATTCCTCATCCTCCCATATGCCGGTGATTTCTGTTATTTCAGGTAACCCTATTGTTTTCAGAGAGCCTTTGCATTGACGGATAGCTCTGTTACGGATAACTGTATATAAATAAGCTCTTACTCCCCGTCGGTCCAGACGGTTGTCAATCCCTTTTTCCCACAACGAGACAAACATCTCCTGCACCAGGTCTTCTGCTGCACCGATGTCGTTCAGAATCGTATCGGCAAATAAAACCAGTTCGTTGTAATAACAGTCATACAACTCATCGATGGATGATTTTTCCGGCAATTTTATTCCGCTATCTGTGTCTTGAATGTTCATTGGGCTCTATTTAAAGGCAAATTTACAAAAAGATTTGAGTGGTAACTATAAAAACGTTTATTTGAAATAAAAATTATAGAGCGGCTTTTACAGGTCTTTATACAAAAAATGTCAATATAATACTTATTTTTGTATGATAAACGTATGTTTATAGAATTGAGTTAAGTTATTCATGACTACTGAAGTAAGGATAAATATAAAGGATGCTGAGACAATGAAAAGTCTGTTCGATGACTTTTATCTTCCTTTGTGCTTATTTTCAGAACGTTATCTGGAGGATGCCAAGGCTTCTGAAGATGTCGTGCAGGATTGTTTTATTAAGTTGTGGCAGCATCGGGGAGAATTTGAATACCGGAATCAGGTGAAAGCTTTTCTATATGCCTCTGTCCGGAACAGTGCTTTGAATGAGCTGGAACACCGGAAAGTGGTTTCTGCTTATTGTGGTAAGGTGTTGGATAAGACCGACGAGGCTTTTTTCCGGAATCAGGTGATTGAAGAGGAAACTTATCGTTTGTTGATGAAAGCCATTGATCGTTTGCCGGAACAGACCCGTAAGGTTATGTTGCTGGCTCTCGAAGGAAATGACAATAAAACCATTGCTGAAATGCTTCATGTGGCCGACGGAACCGTTCATACCCTGAAAAAAATAGCATATCGCCGGCTAAGGGAAGATCTGAAAGAGTATTTTTATTTAATTTTGCCTTTCATTACTTCTGTTCTATGAAGATCGATAAAATTTGTGGTTTGTATTTCAGTCCGACGGGCACCACTCGTACTGTGGTGAATCACCTGTTACAATGTGCTGTCCGGAACTATCCGGGAGCGCAGGTGGAAGAACTGGATTTTACTTTGCCTGTGAACCGTATAAATGCTCCTGCTTTTCAATCCTCAGACCTTGTCTTTGTGGGATTGCCTGTATATGCCGGACGCTTGCCCAATTTACTACTGAAGTTCCTGAGTACTTTTTCCGGAGGTGGTGCACTGGCCGTTCCCGTTGTTCTTTTTGGCAACCGTTCTTATGGAAATGCTTTGATCGAACTCCGGGATCTTCTCGAAAATACCGGATTCCACACTGTGGCTGCTGCAGCTTTTGTGGGACAGCACTCTTTCTCAGACTGTTTGGCACAGGGACGTCCGGATGCTGACGACCTGGAAAGGGCTGAATGGTTTGCCCGGGATATAGCTGAAGAGGTAAACGGATTGCCTTCAGCAGAAAGTATAATGCCTGTCTCCGTTCCGGGGGAAGGAGCTCCGGATTATGGCGGATATTACAAACCTCTGGATGATACGGGGCATACTGTAAATATGTTGAAGGTGAAGCCTGTAACAATGGCTGCCTGTACCAGCTGTAAACGTTGTGCAGAAGTATGTCCGATGGGAGCTATCGATTTCCGCGATGTCACAAATATTCCCGGAATTTGTATCAAATGCAATGCTTGTATCAAAGTTTGTCCCGTACAGGCTAAAAAATTAGTGGACGACTCCTATCTGGGGCATTTGAGGCATTTGGAAAATACTTATACCTCCCGTTCTGAGGTCGTTTTCTTCAGGCATAAAATGTCCTGAAAGATGGGATCAGCTTTATCGGTTTTATTTGAAAAGCAGGTGTTTTTTGTCCGGTTTCCGGGATAAAGCTGTCGGACCTTTGCGCTTCGTGACGGTCGTGTAAGTTTTTCTCTCACTATCGGGGGAACTCGGACTTACAGTCCTCAGACACTCCCCGATGGACGTTCAGAAAAACCAACACAGACGCTCGTCCTCAGCGTTTTTATGATCCTCTCAGCTTTATCCCGGAAACCTTCCGTAGTGCAACTTTGGAAAGTAATCTGAGTCTGACAATAAATACCTTTGCTTCCGGACTCAGTGAAAGACCGGTATACAGGATCGGCACAAAACGACAGGTCTGAAAGGTAAAACGCTGAAGACGCAATAGAAGGAAATACAAAAAGGAACCTGGAATTATTAAAAAAAGTGATTTTCTTTTACCCCATATTTTTGTTTTACCTGTTATATATATAAAAGAAGTAAGAATATGAGGAATCTGGATTGTGATATAGCGGTTTTGTTTGCCGGTTTTCTGGCTGGGAATCTGACGGAGGAGCAACAGCGGCAATTGGAAGCGTGGAAGTCGGCCGCTCTGGAGAACCAGGCTTTGTTTGAGAAAGTCTGCCGGATTGAAAACCTACGCGAACTGAACCGGATGTCCGCGCAATATGACCGGGAAACGGCATGGGGAAAGATGGAAGGACATTTTCGGGTTCAGAAGACACCCCGGCTGAAGCGCTGGATAGGATGGGCGGCAATTTTATTACTTCCTTTGTGTGCCGGTTATTTTTTGTTGCAGAAACCGGCTTTGCAAGGGGTTCCGGAGCCCCTGAATGTTGCTGCTGTTATTCTGCCAGGCAGCCCGAAGGCGATCCTGACTCTCGCAGACGGATCGGTTGTGGATCTGAAGGGAAGTGAGAGTTTTTTACTTCAGGAAAAAGACGGTACCCATATTGCCAAAGATTCAGCTGTCTTATCCTATAAAACAGAGGAGCAATCTGACACGAACCAACATGAACCGGTATATAATAAAGTGGAAATTCCACGGGGAGGTGAATACTCCCTGGTTTTAAGCGATGGTACCCTTGTTTATCTGAATGCGATGAGCTCTTTACGATATCCGGTGAGTTTTACAGGAAATACCCGGGAGGTGGAACTTTGCGGAGAAGCTTATTTCCAGGTGGAGAAAGACGCTGACCGGCCTTTCATTGTCAAAACCCAGGATGTCGAAATCCAGGTATTGGGAACCGAATTTAATGTCTCTGCTTACCGCGAGGATAAATCCGTAAAGACTGCTTTAGTAGAAGGAAGTGTTCAGTTAACCACTCGGCAGAGTCAGGAGCCTTTGATTCTGAAACCTTCCCAGTTGGCTAAGTTCTGTAAATCGTCCGGAAAAACTTCTGTGAAAAAAGTGGATGTTTCTATGTACACAGCTTGGAAAGACGGGATGTTCGACATCCGCGACTGGCATTTGGAAAATATCATGACCTATCTGTCCCGCTGGTATGACATCAATGTGTTTTATCAGAATGAAGAGCTGAAAAAAATGAAGTTCGGGTGCTACATCACCCGCTACAGCCGGATAGAACCAATTCTGGAATTGCTTGAAAAAACCGGGAAGATACATGCTTCCCTGAAAGGAAATACGATTGTTTTTACTAACAAATGATAAACAGGGAGCGCGCTAACACTCCCTGAGATAAAAATTTCTGCGCTAACAGAAATTATTAGTTTAACTAAACATTCAAAGTTATGAAGAAAAATCGAATTCCCCTCCCTTGGGCGGGATTAAAAAAAGTCTTTTTTATCATGAGACTATCTTTTTACTTTATCTTATTGGCTTGTCTGCAGGTTAGTGCAAACGTTTACGCTCAAAAAGCTGTAGATCTGAACTTTAAAAAGGTTACACTGCACGATGTTCTCTGGGAATTGCAGAAACAAACCGGATGTGTTTTTTTGTATAGCACTGCCGACGTGAAAGCCGTGGTATTGGAGGAAGTCGCAGTGAAGCAAAAAACGGTTCAGGAAGTGCTGGATCAATGTCTGGCCAATTCCGGACTGGCCTATGATATGCATAATGATGTTATTGTAATCCGGAAAACGGATAGGTTGGCAGAGATTCCAGCAGCTCCGGCAATTACTGTGAAGGGAATTGTTGTGGATAACAACGGAGAGCCCTTGCCAGGGGTGTCTGTGCGTGTCAAAGGTACATCTTCCGGTGTGGCTACTGATGTTTCAGGTAAGTTTGAAATTAAGTTATCGGACCTCAAAGATGCGATACTGATATTTTCGTTTGTCGGCATGAAAACCCGTGAAATGGCTGTCCCGGAAGATGGTAGCCCAATGAAGGTGGTATTGCAGGCTGATCAGGAACAATTGGATGAAGTGGTGGTAACAGGATATGGGACAGTGACCCGGGAAGCTTATACCGGATCGGCGAGTGTCGTGGGAGCACAAAAGATTGCAGAACGGCCTGTTGCTTCTTTTGTGGATGTATTGCGCGGGAATTCTCCTGGTACTCTGGTGACTTCAACAGGACAACCGGGTGTGGGTGCTACCATCCGTTTGCGTGGTATCAGCTCTATGAATGCTTCCAATACTCCTCTGTATGTGGTGGATGGTGTTGTTTGGGATGGTGGTAATATGTCAGGGGATTCTGAATATCCGACTAATCCCCTGAATACCCTTAATCCTTCGGATATTGCCAGTATGACTATATTGAAGGATGCTGCTTCTGCTTCCTTGTATGGTTCCAGAGGTGCGAACGGAGTTATTGTCATTACTACAAAGCAGGGGAAAAAGGCACAGAAGGTAAATTATACGGTAGATGCACAATTCGGTGTTGCAAAACTATTCAAAGCTTCTAAACCGGATTTAGTGAATAGGGAAGAATTTATTGATTTGTGGCTGGAAGGGGAAATGCATTACCAGATACAGCGAAAATCAGGGATGGATGGACTTTTTGATGAAGTAAAAAAGTTGTATGCAGATAAAACAGGGTACAAATACCAGAAAAAAAATTATGAAGACTGGATGAATCTGGCTAAAAAAGAATTCAACAAACAGTTTAAGATATATAATCCTGTAGAAGACACTTATTATAGTAATTTTTTCAATGAAGATGGAACCCAGGGCGAGGACTACAACCGTTTGCCTGACATAGACTGGTATGACGAAGTAACCCGGAATGCTCCTTTTCAGAAAATAAATGCTTCTGCAAGAGGCGGAAATGAGATCGTGAAATTTTATACTTCTCTGGAATACTTTAATCAGCAGGGAATCCTGAGGGGCAGTGAACTGAAGCGGTATTCTTTCAGGGCAAATCTCTCTTCTGACGATTCTAAGCGCTTTTTTAATTGGGGGATCAGCAATATGATCAGTTATTCCGATCAGAGCGGTCCGCGCCGGGATGCCTTGGGGTATGCCATGCCACAATACACTGCTTTAGCTTTAGCACCTATTGTACCGGTGAGGTTAGAGGACGGATCCTATAATTTTAAATTTCCCAGTAATGTAAACAGCAATATTAATCCGGTGGCAGTCGGTGAATATTATACGTATGCACGTCCCCAATTGAAGACTTTACTATCCGGTTGGGCAAAATTCAATTTTACAGATTGGTTGAATTTTAAAAGTGTTGCTGCCGTTGATTTTCTCTATGCCCGTAAACGTCATTATTATGACAAGGATTTTGGAGACGGCCTGAAGGATCATGGGGTTTTGTCTGAGCGGGATGCCCGGCGTACAAAAATTACTAATTCCAATTTGCTCTATTTCGATAAGGTATTTTCAGATGTGCACCATGTTTCCGCTTATGGGGGAATTGAATTGGAAAGTATGAAGACTGCTTATGTGGCTGCTACCGGCAAAAATTTCCTTTCAGATGACTATCCTTATTTGTCGGCTTCTTCAGTAGCCAGTAGTATGTCGGGAAGCGGAGATGAGTACGCTATGTTTTCCTGGTTGATGAAACTGGATTATGCATATGACAATAAATATTATTTGGGAGGTTCATTCAGAAGTGACCGTTCATCCCGTTTTGATCCGGATCATCGGGTGGGTAATTTTTGGTCTGTATCCGGAGCCTGGAGGATTTCCCAGGAAGATTTTATGAAAAATCTTCCGATGATTAATAATCTGAAGATCAAAGCCAGCTACGGTGTGAACGGGACATTGCCGAGCACTTACTATTCCTGGCGTTCCAGATATGGCTTCGGAGCTGATTATGCCGGTGATTTGGGAATATTCCCGTCTGCTATTGGAAATAAAAACCTGACCTGGGAGGAAAATAAAGTATTTAATGTCGGAATGGATCTCCGTTTGTTCGATCGTTGGGATATTAGTCTGGAATATTACAACCGGAAGACCTCCAACTTATTATTGGATGAACAGATTTCTATGGTGACAGGACACGAGACACGCCTGATCAATTCCAACGCCGGTTTGAAGAACAGAGGTGTTGAGTTTGAAACTTCGGTTAATATTATAAAAGATCGTATGGTAAACTGGGATTTCAGTTTGAACATTGCCACTTTGAAGAATGAATTCTACGGTTTGAAAAATGATGATATCGGTACCCAAATCAAACGGAACGGAGAGAGTTATTATTCCTGGTATCTGAGAGAATGGGCCGGAGTAGATCCGGAAACAGGGGAACAGCAGTGGTATTATACGGATAAGGATGGTAATAGGGCTATTACAAAAAGTTATGATAAGGCTGAACGGAAAATTGTAGGCAAGGCATTGCCGAAAGTTAACGGAGGATTCTCTACTGTCATCAGTTATGCTGGTCTGGAATTAAGCTGCCTTTTTACTTATGCCATGGGACATAAAGTGCTGGATTATACCGGACGTGTGGCGACTAAGAATGACGGTAAAAGAGACTACCGGGGGATTGAACGGGATCAGCTGGACCGGTGGACGCCGGACAATACAGGAGGTAAAAATCCGCTGCGTATCAATACCAAATGGGACCGTTGGATTTCAACACGTTATCTGTATAAAGGAGACTATCTGAAATTCAAGAATCTGAAATTGCAATATTCGCTACCTCAAGGATGGATACAAAAGCTGCATTTGTCGGGTGTAAAAGTGTTCGGTCAGGTAGAAAACCTGTTTGCCGTATGTGCACTGAAAGGATATGATCCCGAGATGACTTTGAATGGATACCGGAATCCGGACGATTATCCGTCAGCGACTACTTATACTGCCGGATTACAAATTAACTTTTAAATTTTGGAAGTATGAAAAAGCTATATATATTCTTTGCCTTATTTCTTTTGGTCAGTGCAGGATGCGAAAATTTCCTGGATCGGGAGAATTATACGGAGATGGATGAAAACGATGTGTTTAAAACTGTGGAGAATGCACAAGGAGCCTTGGTCGGGGTATATGACAGACTTTCCGACGAAGAATACTATGGACGTCAGATTCAGGCTTATGAAGCGGCGAAAGGACCTGATTTTTATGTGTTGACATCCAGCGGGAACCGTTTCGAAAAGGAAAATGGTTATACCGAAACTTCTTCTTCTGCCGGATATGCATTTGATACCTGGAAAAGATATTATTATACCCTGAAAGGAGCTGTCCTGATTATTGACGGCGTGGATGAGGCAGAGGGAGCGGAAAGTGAAAAAGCACGGATAAAAGGTGAAGCATTGGCATTGAGAGGACTGACCTATTTTGAACTGATGCGTTCATTTGCCTATCCTCCTATTTTCTCCTTCCCGGGGAAAGCCAGATATGAGGATAAGTACAAATGGGGGGTTCCTGTTGCTTTGACCGGAGAAGATTTGAAACGGATAGAGGAAAAACCGGAAGGACGGAAAGATGCCAAATATTGCTACGAGGAGGTGATTGTGAAAGATTTGGTTGCTGCCCGTGATTTACTGAAAGAAAATGGAAGTGAGGAGCAGAAATACATCTCTTATGCTGCTGTGTGTGGTTTGCTTTCCAGGGTTTACCTCTATATGGAGAGATGGGAAGATGCTAAAAATGCAGCTTTGGAGGCTATTGCGGCAACTAAAGCCAGGATGATCGACTACAAAGAGTATACCGGTACTTATTTTAAATCGTTCAATCCGGAAAGTATCTGGGAATTGCAATATACTGAAACGGATAATCTTGGAACAAATGCTCTGAATTATATTATCCGGTACCAGACCATCGATAAACCTGGCGATCCGAAAGACGGACAGGTAGATGCTGAAGTTGGGTATGCTGCTTATGTATTGCAGGATGCGTGGATTTCTTTGGTCGGAGAAAATGCAGGGGATGTAAGGAATTATCTCATTTGTTCTTCCAAAGATAATAACAAGTCATGCCGGAAATATATCGGAAATCCGCATTACTTGCATGATATTCCTATGGTGCGTTTACCAGAGCTTTACCTGAATCTTGCGGAAGCTTATGCTGAATTGGACGATCCGGAAGCAAAAAATGCGTTGAATGAAGTCTATAAGAATAGAGTTGGGACAGATTTTGATGCTACCGGACTCGATAAAGCGGATCTCATTCGTGAAATCCTGAAAGAACGTAGAAAAGAACTAATTCTGGAAGGCCATACTTACTGGGATTACTTCAGAAGGGCAATACCGTTTGATAGGGAGCCGAATGGCTGTATAGATGATAATAAGAGTCATATTGATTATACAATGCCCCAGGTGGTTTATCCGGTCCCTGAACAGGAAATGGATGCAAATCCGATTATCAGGAATCAGCAAAATCCGGGATATAGTCCTTATATTGTAAGTTAAAATTAGTAATGATCTGAAAAATGTCCGGTTTGTTGTTCCAGACAAACCGGACATTCATGTAAATATGAAAAAATGGTATAATTTGTGGCTGACGTTAGCCATGTTGATTGTTGGCTTCCTGGCTTGCCGGGGAGTAGCAGGACAGGAACCGGATCTTCCAGTAAAAGAGGTGCATTTAGAGCCGGACGGACCTTACGTTTTGTATGAGGATGTCGGAAAGATCCGTCTGATACAGGTCAATTCCCGGGG
The DNA here is from genome assembly GCA_905215395.1 of uncultured bacterium. Taxonomy (GTDB): domain Bacteria; phylum Bacteroidota; class Bacteroidia; order Bacteroidales; family Marinifilaceae; genus Odoribacter. The sequence continues at coordinate 13,606 of CAJMQA010000050.1, forward strand.
GAGATTGACAGATTCTGTATTTGATCTGTCTGAAAATATTGTATTTCCGGTAATATCTGACAGCGGAGAACAACTGTTTCAGGTAAAATTGCATCCTTTTCAGCGTCCGCATTGGCAGTTACCCCAGGCAGAAAAGATGGTGGTTATTTCTGATCCGCATGGAAATCTGGAATGTTTCGTGTCGGTATTGCAACATAACGGAATCATCAATGATCGTTATGAATGGACTTTCGGGAAAAATCAGTTGGTGATCATAGGAGATGTATTCGACCGGGGAAAGGATGTCCTGCCTATATTCTGGTTAATTTATAAGTTGGAGGAAGAAGCTGCTGAGGCTGGAGGGCAGTTGTTGTTTACGCTGGGGAATCATGAAGAGATGGTGTTGCGTGGAGATACCCGCTATACGAAAAAAAAATATAGAATATTGGCAGATTCATTGCAGATGCCATATCAGAAATTATGGCAGGAAGACAGTGAATTGGGACGTTGGTTGAGAACGCGGAATCTGATACAGCAGGTCGGGGATAATTTGATTGTTCATGCAGGATTAAGCAGGGAATTTCTGAAACGGAAAGAATCTGTTGTCCAAATGAATGAAACTATCGGAAAGAATCTTTCCCTGAGCCGGGAAGAACGGAAGGAAGCATCTGATATTTCAGCATTTGTTTTTGATACCAAACTTGGACCTTTTTGGTATAGGGGGATGGTAAGATCTGACACGAAATATTTTCCCCTGACTCTGGCTGAGGTGGAAAGTATTCTGAAAAAATTCAATGTCAGACGTGTCCTCGTTGGACATACGGTATTTGATGATGTAACGCCTTTTTTTGACCGGAAGGTGATAGCTGTGAATGTGGATAATCAGGAAAATATGAAAGAAGCGCGGGGTCGGGGAATTCTGATAGAAAATGGGAAAATCTATGTGATCTATGATGCATCGGTTCCCGGTTTATTGGAATAAATTCTTAATTTTGCATTGTGTACATGACTGTATTATTATAATTTATACGGGATGAAAAGGATAATTTATTGGATTTCGCTTGTGGTGATTGCAGTGATAGTGCTGCCGCAATGTCAAAATGCTCCGAAGGAGAAGAAGGCTAAGTATGTGTTCTATTTTATAGGGGATGGAATGGGGGTGAATCAGGTGAATGGTACTGAGATGTATCTGGCCGAGAAAGAAGGTCGGATAGGGATTAAACCTTTGAACTTTACGCAATTCCCGGTGACTAATTTTGCCACTACTTATTCGGAATATAACTCAGTTACCTGTTCTGCTGCTGCAGGAACTGCTCTGGCCACTGGAACGAAGACCAGGAATGGAACGATCGGGATGGATAGTTTGCGGAAATCACCTCTGTACAGTGTTGCCGTGAAAGCGAAAAAGGCTGGTAAGAAAGTCGGGATTACCACCAGTGTGAGTGTTGATCATGCCACTCCGGCAGCATTTTATGCCCATCAGCCGAACCGGAATATGTACTATGAAATAGCAACTGATTTGCCGAAAACAGGTTTTGATTTATATGCAGGAGGAGGCTTCCTGAAACCGGTGGATAAAAAGGATTCCACGGCAGCTGAGATATTTTCTGTTTTGCAGGATTCCGGCTATGTTGTGGTTAGAGGAGTGGAAGAATTTGTGTCAAAGTCCGGAAATGCCGGTAAAATAGTCTTTATCCAGCAGGAAGGTGCCAATCCGAAAAGTCTGCCTTATGCGATTGACCGACAGGTAGGCGACCTGACATTGGCACAAATTACTGAGCATGCTATTGATTTCTTATCCAGAGATAATAAAGATGGTTTTTTCCTGATGGT
>CAJMQA010000051.1 GCA_905215395.1 uncultured bacterium
CAGGCGGTTTTGAATGCGGCGGTAGTCTTCATTTTCATCAGAGAATTTATCCTGCATTTTTTTTTCTGCATTGAAAGCTTTGATAATCCGTAATCCGGAAAGCGTTTCTTCCATCAGAGAAAGGATTTCACCCATTTTATTTTGTCCTTCCCTGGAATGTCTTTTCAGATTTTTACCGACAGTACCGATCAGGGTTCCCATGATCGGAAGGAGAATAAAGACAAAAAGTGTGAGTTGCCAGCTCATAAAAAGCATAAATGAGAGGTAGACAATAATCAGGATCGGGCTCTGGAACAACATATCCAGCGAACTCATGACAGAAGCTTCTACCTCCTGGACGTCTCCGGTCATCCGGGAGATAATATCACCTTTCCGTTCTTCCGAGAAGAAAGGCAGAGGCAGAGATAATATTTTGATATAGATTTTGCGTCGGATATCTCTTACTACACCATTCCGGATATAAATAAGCTCATAGGCTGCCAGATAGGCAAAACCGGTTTTGAAGGCTGTTGCAATTACTGCAATCAGGCCGACGCCGATCAGTGTGGCCGAAGGACCATGTGCTAACTTCAGTTCAGTAATGTAATAATAGAAGTTATTTGTCAGAACCTCAGCTTTAAAACTAAAAGGCATTAAAGTAGTTACGTCTTTCTGGCTGTCAAAAATAATCCCCAATATTGGCATTAACATGGCAATAGAGAGACTTCCGAAAAGGGCATGCAGCAGATTGAAAAGGATACTTTTGGCCAGCTTAAGTTTGTAAGGAGGAATGAACCTTTTAAAAATAGTAAGTAGTTCGCGCATATTCAAATTTTAAATTCACTGAAAGAATTAAGGCCGGATAGGGTATAGATCATAGACCCCTTGTCCGGCCACATTTCAGATTTTAAATTCCGGTATAGTTAGACGGAGTAATTTGTTTCAGAGATTTTTTGAGTTCTTCAGAGATTTCAAGTGTATCGATGAATTCTGCAATAGATTCCTGGGTGACCTTGCTATTGGTCCGGGTAAGTGCCTTCAATGTCTCATAAGGATTGGGATAAGCTTCCCGGCGCAATACTGTCTGAATGGCTTCTGCCACAACCGCCCAATTTTTTCCCAGGTCTTTTTCGATTGCCTCTTTGTTGATGATCAGTTTATTCAAGCCTTTTAAAGTTGATTTGATAGCAATAATCGTATGTGCCAAAGGAACACCAATATTCCGTAATACTGTGGAGTCGGTCAGGTCTCTTTGCAGCCGGGAAATCGGGAGTTTATTACTCAGATGGTCAAATACGGCGTTAGCAATTCCGAGGTTCCCCTCTGAATTCTCAAAATCAATCGGATTTACTTTATGAGGCATGGCAGAAGAACCGACTTCTCCGGCTTTGATTTTCTGTTTGAAATAGGTCATTGAGATATAGGTCCAGAAATCCCGGTCTAAATCTATGATGATATTGTTGATACGTCTCAGGTTGTCAAAAAGGGCGGCAAAATTGTCATAGTTGGAAATTTGGGTGGTATAGTTTTCACGTTCCAGTTGTAATTTCTGCGTAAGAAAAGTGTTACCGAATTCAGCCCAATTAATTTCCGGATAAGCAATATGGTGGGCGTTGAAATTTCCTGTTGCACCTCCGAATTTACCGGAGATAGCGACTTTCTTCAATAATTCCAGTTGTTTGCTCAGACGGTAGGTAAATACTTTCAATTCTTTTCCCAAACGTGTCGGAGAAGCTGGTTGTCCATGTGTTTTGGCCAGCATAGGAACATCTTTCCATTCTTCTGCCAGTTCTTCGAGTTTTGCAATCAGTTCGTCTATGGCAGGATAATATACATCGTGTACTGCATCCCGGAATGAACAGGGTATTGCGGTATTGTTGATATCCTGGGAAGTCAGACCGAAATGAATAAATTCTTTATATGCCTGTAAATGGAGTGTATCAAATTTTTCTTTGATAAAATATTCCACTGCTTTTACGTCATGATTCGTTATTTTCTCGATATCTTTGATTTTCTGGGCATCTTCTATTGTAAAATTCCGGTAAATTTCACGTAATTGTTCAAACACCTGATGATCAAAATCAGCCAGCTGAGGTAATGGAATTTCGCAAAGGGAAATGAAATATTCTACTTCTACTGTTACCCGGTAACGGATTAATGCACTTTCTGAAAAATAATTGGCCAAAGGTTCTACTTTATCCCGGTATCTTCCGTCAATCGGGGAAATGGCTGTCAATGGTTGCATAATATGTATAGTGTTTTAATATTGAATGTCTGCAAAAATATAAAAAATCGGCGGAAAATCATGGAAAAAGTATTCAATAAAACTTTATATTTGCTGTGTTCTTTAATTTCCGGATATGAATTTTTTTACAGGCATACGGGTATATTCACAAGCTGCTGAAATTTTATTCAGCAGAAAGTTCTGGTGGTTTATGCTTTTCCCGGTATTGGTTTTATTGATCTTATTTGTCGGAGGGAATATATTGACTTCTTATGTTGGTGATAGTCTGTATGGTTTGATGGAAGCAAAGATTGTTTCCTGGGTAGGCGGGATTTCGTGGTTGCAATGGGTTATTACGACCACTAATATTCTGATTAAAATTGTATTGAAGCTCCTTTATTTTTTCTTATTTGTGGCTTTTGGAGGTTATATTATTCTGATAGTTATGTCTCCGGTATTTTCCTGGCTCTCAGAGCGGACTGAGGCACATCTTAGTGGAAAGGAATATCCTTTCAGTCTCCGGCAATTCATCCGGGACATTATCCGGGGAATACTGATTGCCATCCGGAATATGTTTTTTCAATTATTGGTTTCATTGATTCTTTTTTTATTTTCTTTTATTCCGGTTGTCGGCTTTTTGTCTCCCTTGGCTATCTTTTTTTCTGCTGCATATTTTTACGGGTTTGCGTTTATGGATTATGCGATAGAAAGGAGATTTTATAAAGTAAAGCAAAGTGTGCGTTATGTCAATCGGAATTTCGGGTTAGTTACAGGAATCGGAACAGTATTCGCACTTTGCCTGATGATTCCCTGGTTTAGCCTGATTGTCTGTTCTTTTGTATCGCTTTTAGCTGTTATTGCTGGTACGATAGCTGTCAATCAGATAGATACTTTAAAAAAATAATTTAAGATGAATAAAAATATTATTTGTAAATCAGGTAAATGGTTTGTTTTGTTTCTTTTATGTATGCTGGGATTATTTCCGGCTGCTTTTGGAAATGAGAGGGGAGAGACAATTGTTTACAAGATAGATATAAAAGATGAGATAGGACCAGAAATCTGGCGTTTGGTCCGGAAATCATTTGATGAAGCTGACCGGGTAAAGGCTGCATATATTCTGATCCATATGAATACCTATGGAGGTATGGTGATTTATGCAGATTCTTTGCGAAGTCTGATTCTGAACAGTAAGAAGCCTGTGTGGGTGTATATTGACAATAATGCAGCTTCAGCCGGAGCATTGATTTCTGTTGCATGTGATAAGATTTACATGCGTGAAGGGGCTAATATCGGTGCTGCGACTGTCGTCAATCAAACAGGGGAAGCTATGCCCGATAAATATCAGTCTTATATGCGTTCGATGATCCGTTCTACAGCTGAGGCGCATGGGAGGGATACTGTAATCAATGGGAGGGATACAACTTATCGCTGGAGACGTGATCCGCATATTGCAGAGGCTATGGTTGACCAGTCGATTTACATTCAAGGAGTTACTGATAGCGGAAAGGTGGTCACTTTTACTCCCCGGGAAGCTATAAGATATGGATTTTGTGACGGTATAGCAGAAAATATAAACGATCTGTTGCAACAGGAAGGAGTGAAGGAATATGTCATTGAGAGTTACCGGGTGACATTTATGGATAAAATCATCGGTTTCCTGATTAATCCGGTTATTCAAGGGTTATTAATTATGGTGATTGTTGGAGGGATTTATTTTGAATTACAGACTCCCGGAGTAGGATTTCCATTGGCGGCAGCTCTTGTCGCGTGTTTATTGTACTTTGCACCTTTGTATCTGGAAGGGTTTGCCGGGTATTGGGAAATCATTGCTTTTGTTCTTGGAGTCATTTTACTGTTGTTGGAGATTTTTGTCATTCCAGGTTTCGGGATTGCCGGAATATCCGGTATCATTTTGATTGTAGTTTCACTTGTATTTGCCGGTATTGATGAGGTTACTTTCAATTTTCCGGGTGAATGGGCGAAGGCGATAGTCCGTTCGCTGTTTTTGGTAGTCAGTGCTTCACTGCTTTCTTTGGTTATCAGTATGTGGCTTGGTGCCAGATTGTTGGGATCCCGTAAATGGGCTTTTGCACTCCATGCGGAGCAGAAAGCAGAAGAGGGATATGTTGGCGTGGATATGGGGATACAACGAGAGGTCGGAAAGACAGGCATTGCTGCTACAGATTTACGTCCGGCAGGAAAGGTGATTGTTGAAAATGAAATGTATGATGCTGTTTCTTTACTGGGAGATTATATCAGCAAGGATTCGGCTGTTGTGGTGAAAAAATTTCAGTCGGGGCAACTTTATGTCCTGAAAAGTTAATAATGGGAGGGCTATCCCAATATTTTTAAGGATAGCCCTCCTATTGGAATAGGAAATTCAGAATTGCAGTAACATGGCACCACAGGAGTACCCACCTCCGAAAACTGTAAGTCCGACCAGATCCCCGGATTTTATTTTGTGAAGATTTTCAGACAGGGAAATGGCGCAACTTGGACTACCGGTATTTCCACGTTTTTCAATATTCATCAAAAAGCGTTCTTCAGGAATTTCTGTTTGCTTAGCAATAGTTTTGATAATCCGTTGGTTAGCCTGATGGGAAGCTATCCAATCCAGATCCTTAACTGTTTTACCATAATTCCGTGTAACGTGTTCGAGGGCTTCTACCATGTAATGGCAGGCATTTATAAATACATCCCGGCCTTCAGGCATTCCGATCCCCCCATTCTGCGGACGAAGGTGTACGGCTTCGGCTGCTTTTCCGATATGGCCTAAACCACGGGTGTAGATATCGATGATTTTCGGGTCGTGACCGCTGTAGTTCTGAGCGGAGATGAATACGGCAATAGCCCCGTCTCCCCATAAATGCCCGCTTTGAGGATCAGTTTCATTAGCATAGGCCGTATTGTGTTCAGCCCCAATAACCAGGGCTTTTCTGGCTTTGCCCATTGCGAAGTATCCCTGTACAATTTCCATGGCATTGATAAAAGAAGAACAGGCAGAGGATACGCTCAGGCATTGTGCATTTTCAATGTGATAACGGCGTTGTACCATATGTGCAGGGGTAGCTACGGTATCATAAGGAGAATATGTGGCTGCAATGATCAGGTCAATTTCATCCATCGGAAAGGGAATACTATTTGCAGCCAGATCTACTGCTTTTATACCCATTGTATTGGTATTTTCTTCCTTACTTGCTTTGCTTCGGGTTTTAATGCCTGTACGGGAATAAATCCATTCGTCATCCAGACCGTTTACCTCTTTGAAGTATGAATTAGGGATTATATCTTCCGGTAAGTAATGAGTGATTTTGTTGATATACAATTCCATAAGTTTGACATTGTTTTTTGTTAGCTCAATCAGACATACCGCCTGTCCTAACAAGAAGTATGCCAAATTTAGCCTCTGTTTGATATTCCGTGAAATAATAAATCTACATATTCCCGCAGGGATTGGTAGTTCCTTTTCCTGTGTCCGATAATAATAAACGGCTGTTCCAGGCTTTTGAACATGATCAACAAAGTTTTGGCAAAGGACAAAGGATCGTTTATATTGAATACTCCCTGTTCTTTACCATTCTGAAGAATTCGGGTCAATAATTGTCTTTCCTTTATGTCTATACCTTTACGAAGTTGTTCAACCCGCAGGTTATTAAAAATAAAATCGTAACGTATGTATTTATTCTGTCTGACCAGATTGTCTATGACATTGAAACGGGCTAAAATATACAATTTCAACTTCCGGTCAGGAGGAAGGGCAGAGTCAGCAGCCTTTTGCAATTTTTCATTGATACTTCTGACGTGATCTTCCACAACATAGTGATAAATTTCCTCTTTGCTTTTGAAATGCATGTACAGTGTACGTCTGCTCATATTGGCTGCCTGAGCGATATCGTTCATGGTAGCCTTGTATACACTCATCTCTGCAAACAGTGATTTAGCAACATGTATGATTTTATTTTTAGTCTTGCTTAATTTTGTCCTCATAAATTCTGTGGTTATGAATTTAAATTGCACAAACCACAAAATTTTGTGCAATTATAGCTATTTTTTATGACATTCTACAGCAAAGATAACTTTTTTAACTGAAAGCCGGAATTATTTGTCGGTATGTTAAACTCAGTAGATCAATATAATCCTTATGAAATCTTTTGAGGAAGGAAAAATATGACATTTATCATGTTTTTTTGTGAAACCTCATGGTATATTTGCGCGCGAATTCAGAATGGTCGAACTTTGATAAAATATGTGGTGTGAACATCGTTTGCTTCTGGATTGGTAATTAAAAAATTCTATCATGAATGTAACAAAAGCTTCCTTTTATAAAGAGAAGATATTTTCTGCAGAGTGGTTTCAGACCTATGCTACTCTTTTCTTAGGGTCTATGGTAATAGCTACTGGTTATACCTTTTTTATGACGCCTTACAAAATTGTGCCCGGAGGTATATATGGTATTTCCACCATCTTAAACCACAAATTGGGTTTTCCTATTGGTATGGCTGCTTTATGCTTTAACTTACCTTTGAGTTTGTTGGGAGTTAAAATTCTTGGAAAACAATTTGGTGTAAAGACTTTTATCTGTTTTCTCTGGGTGGCTATGTTTGCTGACGGATTGCCGTGGATGCTGGAACATGTATTTGGCTATCCGCATTACATGGCTATTGACCCGCTACAATTGGTACAAGGAGGAATTGATAATCCGGATGCAGCAAAAGAAGGTGTTTTATTGGCTAGTATTTTCGGAGGTGTGGTGATTGGAATAGGGGCCGGACTGATTCTGAAGACCCGTTCCTCAAGTGGTGGCACGGATGTTTTGTCTTCCATTTTGCATAAACTGACGCGGAAACCTTTGGGTATGATGCAGATGACGGTAGATTCTATTATCGTGATATTGGGTTTTATTGCGTTTCCGGATTGGAAAACTCCGTTTTATTCGTTGATAACTATTTTTATTATGGGAAAAGTTATAGATGTTGTACTGGGAGGATATTCCAGTGATAAGACTTTTTTCATTGTTTCTGAAAAGACAGAAGATTTACGCCGTTATATTCTTTCAGAATTGCATAGGGGGGGATCTATTATTCCGGTAAATGGTATGTGGAACCGTACAGAGAAGGAAATGATTATGACAGTGGTTCACCGTAAGGAGGTATCAACCTTACAGCGTGCAATTGCTCATATTGATCCGAAGGCATTTACGATGATTCTGGATGCGAAAGAAATTATCGGGCAAGGATTTAAGAAATTAGAGTAGGAAACTAAATAAAAGATAAAAGAGTTACAGTCCGTAACTCTTTTATTTTTTCTCTGATTTTTGAAAAGGTGCTGTGGCTCTTTGGAAGATACCTTGTATATAGGCAATAGTCATTCCGTAGTTACTGACCGGAATATTTTGATCAATGGCAGGTTTCAGCCGGTTTCTGAGTTGTTGGGTGGTGATCATGCAACCTCCGCATTGGATGATCAGTGCGTAATCGGTAAATGGCCGTTTGATTTGATCTAAACCTGCTATAAAATCAAATTCCAGATGTTTGCCTGTATATTTACGCAATAGAGCTGGAATTTTAACTCTTCCAATGTCTTCACAGGAGACATGATGTGAGCAGGATTCCAGCATAAGAATCCGATCATCATCCTCCAACTTTTCAATGTGTCCGGTTCCTTCCAGATATTTATCAAAGTTTCCTTTGTGATGGGCCAGTACAATACTGAAACTCGTCAAAGGTATATTTTCCGGAATCAGAGAAGCTACTTTGGCAAAAGCCTGGCTGTCGGTTATCACTAGATCCGGTCTAAAACCGGTTCTTGAAAAAAATGCTGGTATTTCTTCGGGTTGCACTACAATACTGATACAATGATTGTCCAGAATATCACGGAGCATTTGTACCTGTGGCAGTATCATTCTGCCGGTCGGAGCTTCTGAATCAATAGGAGTAACCAATAGGATAATCTGACCGGGACGGATCAATGCACTTAAAGGAGATCTGGATACGGGTTTATTCAGCAATGAACGAATGACTGAGAGAAGCGGTTCTTGTTCTGTTTGCCGGGTTGAAAAATCAATGACAGTAACTTTATATTTACACTCTAACTCCTGCTTTAATCCTGGTGCGAGTTTATTCCGGTCGGACTGATTATGTACAATGAAAAAAGCTTGTCCGGAAGCTTGGAATTCCTGTATCAGTTTTTTTTCGTATTCTCCGAATTGATTGTTGGAAATTACCAATATTGCGGCATCGGCCTGTTTCAAGGCTTCATAGGTTTTTTGTATCCGTAATTTACCTAATTCTCCGGTGTCATCAATGCCGGCAGTGTCAATGAGAACCAGGGAAGCGAATCCCGGAATTTCAAAGCTTTTTTTTACCGGATCGGTGGTTGTTCCGGCAACATCAGAAACGACGGCTTTGTTTTGTCCGAGGATGAAATTAATCAGGGAACTTTTACCGGTATTTCTTCGTCCGGTAATGACCAGATGAAATTTCTCCATATTGAGGGCTGGATTTATTTATATAATTTTACTTCTTCCTCAGTGATTGTCGGACTTCCCAGAATTATCAGGCGCTCTACGACGTTGCGCAGTTCCCGGATATTGCCTGTCCATTCGTAGGATTTCAGAGTCGCTAAGGCTTCAGGAGAAACATATTTCCGGGCAATCCCCATATCGTTACAAATGCTTTCTAAAAAATATTCTACCAGTTCATCAATATCTTCCGGCCGGTCTTTCAATGGAGGTACTTCAATGATAATGACACTCAGGCGGTGATAAAGGTCTTCCCGGAAAGTTCCTTTACTGATCTCATCTTTCAGATTTTTATTGGTTGCAGCGATTACACGTACATCTACATTGATATCGGTGTCACTTCCTATGCGGCTGATTTTATTTTCTTGTAATGCCCGTAATACTTTGGCTTGCGCTTCGAGGCTCATGTCTCCGATCTCATCCAGAAATAATGTTCCTCCGGAAGCCAGTTCAAATTTTCCTTTTTTTTGTTTGATGGCAGAAGTGAATGAACCTTTCTCATGTCCGAATAATTCGCTTTCGATCAATTCTGAAGGTATTGCAGCGCAGTTTACTTCTATAAAGGCTTTGCCCTGGCGATGACTCTGTTCGTGTAATTGATGCGCCACCAGTTCTTTTCCGCAACCATTCGGACCGGTAATCAATACCCGGGCATCCGAAATAGCTACTTTGTCAATCAGGGTTCGGATGTGGTTGAGTGCATCCGAACTCCCGATCATATTGTATTTTTTGCAGACTTTGTTTTTCAGTGTCTGGGTTTCCTGTATCAACTGATTTTTATCAGTGGCATTTTTGATGGTAATCAGTATCCGGTTCAGGTCCAGTGGTTTTTCAATAAAGTCGTATGCACCTTTTTTTATGGCTTCTATAGCTGTGTCAATGGTACCATGTCCCGAGATCATGATCACGGGAATCTCGGAGGTGAATTCCTTGACTCTTTCAAGTACTTCAATTCCCTCCATTTTGGGCATTTTAATGTCACAGAATATCACTTCCGGTTTTTCACTTTTTACAGCAACGAGACCTTCCATTCCATTTTCTGCAAGTACAACTTCGTGTCCCTCAAAAGTCAGAATATCCTTCATCGAATTCCGGATACTTCTTTCATCGTCGATTACAAGTATTTTGGCCATAGTAGTTTTTTCTGCGAGAACAAAAATAAAAATAAAAGCCAAGAGCTGAAAACTAATTTCTTATTTTTTAGTCTTTGTTTTTGATTTGTTTTCATAGCTTTGTAGCTATGAACTTTTTTCTGGAATAAGTTTGATGAATATGAGGTATATATTGTTTTTTTTAGTAACTCTTGCAATCATATGCCCCGATGCTATGGGGCAACGTAAAAAGGTTGGAATTGTCCTGAGTGGTGGAGGAGCAAAGGGAGTTGCACATATTGGAGTTTTAAAGGTATTGGAGGAAGCCGGAATTCCCATTGATTATATATCCGGGACCAGTATGGGGGCGATTGTGGGAGGATTATATGCTGTCGGGTATGATGCCAAGTCGCTGGACAGTATGGTCAGGGTGCAGAACTGGCCTTTTTTGCTGAGTGATAAGGTTTCCCGTTTTAATTTACCCTTTTCGGAAAAAGAAACCAATGAAAAATATTTGCTCACAGTCCCATTGGCTGAGGGCAGGGGATTGTCTGTTCCTGCCGGTTTTGTCAGCGGACAGAATATTTATAATTTGTTTTCAGAATTGACTGTCGGATATCATGATTCGATTTCCTTTAAAGATTTACCGATTCCGTTTGCCTGTGTTTCAGCCAATATGGTAAATGGGAAGGAAGTTGTAATGGATAGTGGAGTATTGCCTCTGGCTATGCGTGCCAGTATGGCAATTCCCGGTGCTTTTGCGCCGGTCATTCTGGACAGCATGGTATTGGTGGATGGGGGAATATCCAATAACTTTCCGGTAGATGTTGCAAAGGATATGGGAGCAGAAATAACTATCGGAGTGGATTTGAGTACGGGTCTGAAAGATGAGGAAGGATTGAATTCTATCATGGGGATAGTGGATCAGCTGACTTCCTTTATGGGGATGAATAGCTATACAAAAAACAGAGAAATGGTCGACCTGTACCTGAACCCTGATTTGAAAGGATATAATGCGGCTAGTTTTAATGCAGAGGCCATTGATACAATGATCCTTCGGGGCGAAAGGATTGCCCGGGCCAACTGGGATAAAATTATGAAACTCAAAGAGCAGATCGGATTGGAACCGGATGAGGATGCGAGTCCGCATTTGGTGAATCGGTTTCAAAGAACAGATACCCTGACTATTGGTAAAATATACATTGACGGAGTCAAAGAGAGGGATGAAAAATGGATTCGCCGGCAAATTGGTTTACATGAGTTTTCCATCATAACGATGGAAGGATTGCATAAGGCTATTTCTTTTTTGTATGGTACTGGTGCGTTTTCAAATGTTAGTTATGCCCTGAATGGAGATCAGATCTATGATCTGACTTTGCATTTAAAAGAAAAGCCTGCCAGTTCTCTGAATCTGGGTTTCCGTTTTGATTCGGAGGAAATGGCTTCTATATTGCTGAATACTACTTTGAGTCACCGGGCATTGAGGGGATCGCGTCTGTCTTTGACCGGGCGTTTGAACAAAAATCCTTATGTATTGGTGGATTATTCTTTCGGAAGTACGATGTTGCGGAAAGTAGGTGTATCCTATATGTTTAAATATAATGATATAAATCTTTATGACCGGGGGGACAAGGTAGATAATATCACGTTTTCCTACCATAGAGGGGATCTGAATTTATCGGATATTTATTTCCGGAATTTCAAATTCCAGTTAGGATTAAAATATGAATATTTTGATTATAAATCTGCCTTATATAATTCGGAATATATGTCCGAAGATTTGAAATCTCAGGGTTTTGTCAGCTATTATGCCTCTGCACATATAGATACTTATGATAAAAAATATTATCCGGATAAAGGAGTGTCTTTTCAGGCTGGTTATTCTCTGTATACGGACAATATGGTGAATTATCAGGGCGGTACCCCTTTTTCGGCTATTACAGTAGATTTTGAGCCGACAATTCGTCTGACCCGGAGGGTTTATATGTTGCCTGCACTTTATGGACGGGTGTTGACCGGAAAAAATGTGGCAATTCCTTATTTGAATTGTATGGGAGGGGAGGTTGCCGGTAGATACTTGAATCAACAATTACCTTTTTACGGAATTCATAATCTGGAATTATTTGAAAATTCCCTTTTGGTAGGACGGTTGGCTTTGCGTTATCGTTTGGGGATGCGGCATTATGTTATCTTGACAGGGAATTATGCCCGTACTTCTGAAAACTTTTTCGATATTTTGCAGGGTAGTGGAATTTGGGGTGGTGCTGCCGGATATGCATATAATAGTATTATCGGTCCTATCAGTATTACTTTTGATATGTCTGATTGGGATAAAAAACTGGGAGTATATTTCAATTTAGGATTCTATTTTTAAAATTTGCAGAATTGTTGCGGAATTTGCATTTTTGTAATTTACTGAGATTGATATTTATCATTTTGATATGAAACATAATTTAGTGCTTGGATTTTTAATTTTGAATATAATATCGGCCGGGTGTAAGTCTGTGACAACTTACAAGTATACAGAAGGAAAGATATATGGGACTTTCTATCATATATCTTACGCTTCTGAAACAGATTTGCAGGAAGAAATCCGTCGGCAAATGGAATCTGTCAACGCCTCTTTGTCCATGTTTAATCCCAATTCGGTTATTGCAAAATTGAACCGGAACGAGAGCGACAGTACAGATATTTTGTTCCGGAAGTTGTTCAATACGGCTTTACAGGTTTATCGGGCAACAGACGGTGCTTTTGATATTACCGTGGGGCCTCTGGTGAATGCCTGGGGATTTGGGGTTAAGCAAAATACTTTCCCGGATTCAGCCCGGATTGATTCCATTGTACAGTTTGTCGGTATGGATAAACTAATCTTGGTAAATGATAAAATACAGAAAAAATTTCCGGAGATCGAGATGGATGCCAGTTCAATTGCCAAAGGTTTGGGAGTTGATTTGGTGGCAGAGTTATTTGACTCCCGTGGTATAAAAGATTATATGGTGGAAATTGGCGGTGAGGTGAGAGTCAAGGGCTTCAGTAATAAAGAACGTCCCTGGAGAATTGGAATAGACCGTCCGGTTGATGATGTAGCTGCTGAAGACAGACAATTACAGTTCATTGTCGGACTTACATCCGGGGCTTTGGCAACTTCCGGTAACTATCGGAATTTCTATATCCATGAAGGAAAGAAATATGCCCATACAATCAATCCTAAAACAGGATATCCGGTGCAAACAGAGATACTGAGTGCTTCTGTATATGCCCGGACTTGCATGGAATCGGATGCGTATGCAACTGCATTTATGGTACTGGGATTACAGAAATCTCAACAGGTTTTACAGGCAGAACCGGAACTTGAAGCCTGTTTTATATATACTGAAAATGGAAAATTAAAAACCTGGGAGTCGCCGGGATTTAAAAAATTGATTATACAGGAGGCGCCCGAAGAATGACCTCCTGCCATTAAAGCGGATATGACCGCATGAGGAAAAGATATGAAGAGATTCGGTTTATTGGTCATCATTGTATTTATTGTGGGGAAAGTACTGGCTGTTCCTGTTCAGCCGGATTCTGTCCGCATGGATACTACCAATGAACGTGATTTTGTGGTTCCGATTTATAATCATTTTGAACGGGATACCCTGATTCCTATTATTTTTCAGGATGCCGGTCAGGGTATGCAGACCAAAATGGCAACGGTATTTTTACCCGATAGCCTGATCCGGGATACGCTGGTCTACGAATATACCAAGATCAAAAATTTTGCTTATAAAAACAGGTGGACAAAGGAATTATATAAGATGGTTTTTGTGAATCCTAAAAGAGGCTATCTGAATGTAATGCGAACCCAGAACAGTGAAGAACGTTTTCGGGAGTATACCGGGAAAATCATAAATAGTTTATCGGTTAAGATATTGCCTCCCTATGGCTCCAGTGTGTACGATACTACCTATATCGAGGAAGATATGGACTGGCTCAAAAACCTGGCCAATAAGACACATATGAAAACGGCTGAAAGCGTTATCCGCAAGCAGTTGACTTTTAGGCCTGGTATGCCTTTACTGCCGTTTGAACTGGTGCAGAATGAAATATTGTTACGCAGGCTGGATTATATCGACGATGCTACGATTATGGTCAGTGAGGTGGAAAACGATACAAATCTGGTAAACGTAACGGTAATATGTAAAGATCAGTTGTCCTGGGGAGCCACTGTAGAATCTAATTTTATCAATTCTTTTTCAATAGGCCTTGAAAATAAGAATTTTATGAAATTGGGACATGTGTTGAATTATGAATTCAGTTATAAGGGAACCAAAGATCAGAAGTGGGGGAATAAACTGGAATATAAGGTAAATAGCTTGTGGGGAACTCATATCGATATCTGGGGATATTACCGGAATGATTATCTGGAAAAACAGGTCCGGGTGGAAATGGAGCGGAAATTCCTGACCTCTCAGATGAAATGGGCCGGGGGTATTTCTGCTGGCCGGGTATTTTATTCTGATGATTTGCCCGACAGGAATGTCACACGTTTGGACGAACTTTTCAATTATCATTATCAGGACGTGTGGCTGGGGAAATCTTTCCTTCTGCCTTTCCGGTATAGTTACAATCAGAATATCTATTTAACGGGACGTTTTTTTACTACTCTGTTTAATAACCGCCCTTTGGTATCCGATGATACCAATCATTTGTATTATAATCGTCTGGATTATTTTACTGCCTTGACATATACTAAAATCAAGTATTACAAAGCCAATCTGATCTATGACTTCGGACGTACGGAGGATATTCCTGCGGGTTTATTTCTCAGTATGATATTGGGATTTGAAGATAGTGAATTTGAAAATTATGGCTATCTGGGAGCAATTGCCCATTATTCTCATTTCAATAAATTTTCCGAGCGTTTCTATTCCATTGAAGCTGCTTTAGGATCCTATGTCGGAGAGAATGGTTTTACCAGAGGGGTATTTAAAGTAGCGGGAAAGCATATCAGTAATCTGATCGGATTGGGGAATTGGAAATTCCGTTTTTATAATGACGTTAATTATGTGAGGGGCATCCGCCGTTTCCCTTCCGATAATCTGTACATGGAAGATTATAATATCCGGGGATTTTCTTCAGATACCCTGACAGGAAATCAAAAAATTTCAGTTGCTCTGGCTACTACCTTTTTCCTTCCGTATATAAAGAAGGGATTCAGGACATCCGTTTCCGCATTTGTGGATGCAGGTGTAATAGCTCCGGATAAGGTGCCTTTATCTAAGACCAAGACTTATTGGGGGTTAGGGGTGGCACTTAATCTCAGGAATGATAATGTTGTGATTAAAAATCTGACTTTACGATTGGCTTTTTATCCGACAATTCCT
>CAJMQA010000052.1 GCA_905215395.1 uncultured bacterium
TGACACATAAATTAATAAAGGTCAATAAGATGGTATGTTTCATATCTTACTCTCATTGTGTTCGTTCACTTTTCAGGTAAATACGGAAGCAAGGAAAAGAATGTTGTGGAATTATTCAGCCCGGATGTGGAAAATTTCCTCAGAAATAACATGTCCCAATAATAATGCGTATAACCATATAACTGATATTTAATGCATTGTATGATTTAAAAAAAATTGGTACAGTCTTTTCATTAATAAAGGTTATTGTATAAAAAGTCAAGTCGATAAAAGAAATTGAAAATGAGGAAAAGAAATTTATCTGTATGGATGATTGTTGGCACGATAATTTTCATATTAGTGGCCTGTAAATCTGAACGTATACAAAAGGGTATTCCGGTAATAGTGGAAAAAGCTGGAGAAGATAATGTAGAAATTTATGGTGAATATGTAGGCCGTATTCGTGCCCGGCAGTTTGTTGAAGTCCGTGCCCGTGTTGAGGGATATCTGGAAAAGATGTTATTTGAAGAGGGGAAACGGGTGGAACGTAATCAACCTTTGTTTATTATAAATCAGGATTTATACCGTGCCCGTGCTGACAAAGCGGCTGCACAATTGAAAAAAGATCAGGCTTTGGAATTAAAGACGGGCCGGGATGTGGAACGTCTGCGTCCTTTATATGAACAGAATGCTGCCAGTCAGCTGGATCTGGATAATGCCGTTGCTGCCTATGAAAGTGCCCGTGCCAATGTAGCAATGAGCCGGGCTGATCTGGCTCAGACAGAGCTGGAACTGGGATATACGACAGTAAGATCCCCTATTTCCGGGTATATCAGTGAACGTTATGCAGATATTGGAACTCTTGTTGGTCCCGGCTCAAAATCTTTATTAGCAACGGTTGTGGCCAGTGATACAGTGTTGGTAGATTTTAGTCTTACTGCTTTGGATTATTTGCGGAGTCAGCAGCGGAATGTTCGCTTGGGGGAACAAGATGCTTCGCGTTCCTGGCAACCCTCTATTACGGTTACTTTAGCAGATAATTCGGTGTACCCGGAAAAGGGATTGGTAGATTTTGCGGAACCTCAGGTAGATCCGAAGACCGGTACTTTTGGTGTAAGGGCAGAACTGCCGAATCCGGACCGGAAACTTTTACCCGGACAATTTACAAAAGTAAAGTTGTTGCTGGATGTGCGTGAGAAGGCTGTAGTGGTACCGACTAAAGCTATTATCATTGAAAAAGGAGGAGCGCATGTTTATGTAATGCGCAGGGATAGTACCGCTGAAAAACGATTGGTTGAGCTGGGACCGGAAGTCGGGAATTTTGTAGTGGTTGAACGCGGATTGGGGGCGGCGGAATTGATAGTCGTGGAAGGGCATCATAAATTGACGCCCGGAGTATTGTTGGCTCCTCAATCTCCGTCAGTAATAAAACCTGAAGAGGAAGGGATAGAATGATTGTTGCATAATATTATAGTGTGAGAATGAAAGTAGAATTTTTTATAGACCGTCCGATTTTTTCGGCAGTATTATCCATATTGATTGTTGTTGTCGGGTGTATAGGATTGTATTTGTTACCTGTGGATCAATATCCACAGATTACACCTCCTTTGGTTAAGATATCGGCTTCCTATCCCGGGGCGAGTGCTCAGACTGTATCGCAGGCTGTTGCTACTCCGATAGAGCAGGAATTAAACGGGACTCCCGGTATGTTATATATGGAATCCAGTAGTTCTAATTCCGGAGGTTTATCTATCAATGTAACTTTTGATATTTCCACAAATCCTGAACTGGCTGCTGTAGAGATTCAGAACCGGGTAAAATTGGCAGAATCGCGTTTGCCGGCAGAAGTACTACAGAATCGGATTTCGGTTGAGAAACAGTCTTCAAACCAATTGATGACTTTGACACTTACTTCAGATGATCCCCGGTTTGATGAGATTTATCTGAGTAATTTTGCGACGATCAATGTGTTGGATATTTTGCGTCGTATACCAGGAGTAGGGCGGGTATCCAATATTGGTAGCCGTTATTATGGTATGTGTATTTGGGTGATGCCTGACCGTCTGGCCAATTTTGGATTGACGGTGAAAGATTTGCAGGATGCCCTGAAAGATCAGAACCGGGAGTCGGCTGCCGGGGAATTGGGAAAGCAACCGATGAACGGTCAGGATATCACGATTCCGATAACCACCCAGGGACGACTTTCTACTGTGAATGAATTTGAGGAAATTGTTGTCCGGGCTAATCCGGATGGTTCGATTATCCGTTTGCGGGATGTGGCAAGGGTATCTTTGGAAGCTTCTTCTTATTCCACTGAAAGTGGTATGAATGGTAAGAATGCGGCTGTATTGGGAATTTATACTTTGCCGGGTGCCAATGCTGTTGAAGTGGCCGGGGAGGTTCGGAAGGCAATGGAAGATATCAGTAAAAATTTTCCGGAGGGCTTGCAATATGAGATTCCTTTTGATATTACCGAATACATTTCCCAGTCGATCCATGAGGTATATAAAACTTTGTTCGAGGCCTTATTGTTGGTTATTCTGGTTGTATTTCTTTCTTTGCAGAGCTGGCGGGCTTCTGTAGTACCTTTGGTAGCTGTGCCTATTTCTTTGATCGGGACATTCGGTGTCATGCTGATCCTTGGTTTTTCGTTAAATTTGTTGACTTTGTTGGGGTTGATTTTGTCTATCGGAATTGTGGTTGATGATGCCATTGTGGTCGTGGAAGCTGTAGAAAGCTATATGGAAAATGAAGGTTTATCTCCGTATGAGGCTACTAAAAAAGCGATGCGGAACCTGACAGGGGCTTTGATTGCAACTTCTTTGGTGTTGGCGGCTGTTTTTGTTCCGGTCAGTTTTCTGGGAGGAATTACCGGTTTGTTGTATCGTCAATTTGCCATTACAATCGTAGTATCGGTATTGATTTCTACAGTAGTAGCTTTGACATTGAGTCCGGCTATGTGTGCGCTACTGTTGCGTCCTTCTAACGGACATAAGAATTTTATTTTTCGTACAATCAATACATGGTTGGCAGCCGGAAACCGGAAGTATGTGGGAATCATAGGAAAAGTGATTCGTAATCCCAGACGGGTAATTGCCGGTTTTGGTCTGATTCTGATATGTATTTTTGTATTGAACCGATTGACTCCTGCAAGTTTTATACCGGAAGAGGATCAGGGATACTTTAAGGTAGAACTGGAATTACCGGAAGGAGCGACCCTGGAGCGTACACGTATTGTAACAGACCGTGCAGTAGAGTATCTGAAGGGGCATCCGGCAATTGCATATGTACAGAATGTAACAGGTACGAGTCCCCGGGTAGGAACAAATCAAGCTCGTTCGGAACTGACTGCCATCCTTAAGCCTTGGGAGGAACGTAAAGGCAAAGGAATGGGGGTTGATGAAGTCATAGAAGATGCCCGCAGAGAGTTGGAACATTATCCTGAATCCAAAGTATATTTTTCAAAACCTTCGGTTATTCCTGGGCTTGGAGCTTCGGGTGGTTTTGAATTGCAGATAGAAGCGAGAGGCGGGGCATCTTTTGAGAATCTGGTTGGTGCTGTCGATACTTTGATGAAATATGCTTCCCAAAGTAAGGTATTGACGGGGCTGTCTTCTTCTTTACAGCCTGAAATCCCGCAATTGTATTTTGACGTAGACCGGGATAAAGCCCGGTTTCTGGGGATACCGATGTCAGATATATTCTCAACCATGAAAGCATATACGGGGTCGGTATATGTGAATGACTTTAATATGTTCAACCGGGTTTATAAGGTATATATTCAGGCAGAGGCGTCTTACAGGGCACATAAAGATGATATCAATCTGTTTTTTGTACGGACTGCGGGGGGAGATATGGTGCCTCTGACAGCATTGGGAGATGCCAGCTATACAACCGGGCCGGGAAATATTAAACGTTTCAACATGTTTACAACCTCTGTCATCCGGGGGGCTGCTGCACCGGGTTACAGTTCCGGGGAGGCAATGCGGGAGATAGAAAAGATCGCGAAAGAACATCTGCCGGAAAATATTGGAATAGAGTGGAGCGGACTTTCCTATCAGGAAAAGAAAGCCGAAGGACAATTGGGACTGGTGATGGTTTTGGTTTTTCTCTTTGTTTTTCTTTTTCTGGCTGCCCTTTACGAGAGCTGGCTGGTACCGGCCTCTGTCTTATTATCTTTACCGATAGCTGCATTGGGGGCTTATCTGGGAATATTACTTTTGGGTCTGAATAATGATATTTATTTCCAGATCGGATTGGTAACCCTGATTGGATTGGCTGCTAAGAATGCCATTTTGATTATTGAATTTGCGAAGTTGGAAATTGATAAAGGTGTAGATGCGGTTACGGCTGCCAAAAATGCGGCCGCTTTGAGGTTCCGTCCTATTTTGATGACCTCTCTGGCTTTTATTCTGGGTATGTTACCTTTAGTCCTTGCTTCCGGTCCCGGATCGGCCAGCCGGAATTCCATCGGTACAGGTGTCTTTTTTGGGATGTTGGCTGCTATTACGATTGGAATTGTGCTGGTACCTTTCTTTTTCGTTATGATTCATAAAATAAAAAGCAGAAAAATAAGATTTTGAAAATGATGAGACTGAAATATATTTTAATAGGAGTGATGCTTTTGGCCGGGATGGCATCTTGTAAGCTGGGCAAACATTATACCCGTCCGGAATTGGGATTACCTGGAGAAATTGACGGTATCCGGGGGGATTCTCTTTCTGTCAGAGAATTGAAGTGGTGGGATTTATATACCGATCCGGCATTACAACAGTTGATCCGGCAGACCCTGGAGTATAATAAGGATATGCAGATTGCTGCGGCACGAATAAAAGAGTTGATGGAAACCCGGCGAATCAGTAAAGCAGATCTTTTCCCGAAAATAAATGCCCGGGTGAATGCGGAGCGGGAATACGACCGGAGTCCGGATAATGTTTTCGAAGCCAAAGGACTATTGTCATGGGAAGTAGATTTATGGGGGAAACTCCGGTGGGCCAATCAGGCGGCTATGGCCGAATATCTTCAAAGTGTGGAAGGGAAGCAGGCTTTGCAATTGAGCCTGATAGCTCAGGTGGCTCAAGCCTATTTTGAGTTGACGGCTCTGGATCAGGAACTGGCTATTGTGCGGCAGACTCTGGCGGCACGGGAAGAAGGAGTACGTTTGGCGAAACTGCGTTTTGAGGGAGGCCTGACTTCTGAAACTTCATTGAAACAAGCACAGGTGGAATTAGCCAGAACCCAAACGCTGACTCCGGAATTGGAACGTAAAATCCAACTGAAAGAAAATGAGATCACTCTGCTGGCCGGGCAATATCCCAAACCTGTGCAACGGGGACAACACATTGAACAACAACAGTTGCCTGCGACGTTACCAGTGGGATTACCTTCGGAATTGCTGGAGCGGCGTCCTGATATCCGGCAAGCTGAATACCGGTTGAAGGCAGCTTATGCTAAGGTTGGGGTTGCCTATACAAGTATGTTTCCCAAATTGACTCTCACAGGTCATTATGGATTGGAGAGTAATGCTTTGAGCAATTTTTTGCAGGCCCCGTATTTTTATCTGGGAGGTGAATTGTTGGCTCCGGTATTTAATATGGGAAAGAATAGGGCAAAATTGAGAGGAGCTAAGGCTGTTCAGGAGCAGGAAACTTACAATTATCAAAAAGTGGTTTTGCAGGCTTTTACTGAAGTTAGTAATGCTTTGGTGTCTTCACGCAAGAGTCGTGAAATCCGGGAATCCCGTCAGAAATTGGAGGCTGCAGCACGTGCGGCTCTTGATCTGGCTACATTACAATATATAAATGGTATTATCAATTATCTGGACGTATTGGATGCTCAGCGTGGATATTTTGATGCACAAATCGGACTTAATAATGCCATCCGGGATGAACTATTGGCTAAAGTGGAATTATATAAGGTATTGGGTGGAGGAGAATAAATTTTACTAGAAAAACGGACATTTAATTTTGACAAATTTTTACCAACACGAAGACAAATATAACAAATAATATTTCACACAAAATATTCTGTATCAAAATAATATGTTATACATATTTTAGTCTCTGTTTCTCAATTTGTTAGCCAGATTAAATGTCCGTTTTTATTTTGGTTTAAAAATTTGAAAACATGTCGTTGAGCTTTTCTTTTCCTGTGGAATCCGAGCAAATGCTTCACGCTTTACGCGAGAGACAGGAAGGAGCTTTTGTTTCTCTTTTTAAAGCCTATTATCCTCTGTTACTGAATTATGCTGGACGGATCATAAAGGATGAAGAACAGGCTAATGATATTGTACAGGAGACTTTTTGCCGTTTGTTTGAAAATAGTGAAAAACTTTCAGTAAATGTTTCTTTAAAATCCTATCTCTATAAATCCGTTTATCATCATTGTGTTGATTTACTCCGGCATCAGAAAATTGCGGCAAGTTGCATTGAGACACAAATGATGGATTTTTATCTTTCCAAAGTAATACAGTTGCCGGAGACGGAACTGGCACTGTATGACCGGGAGTTGGGAGAAGCAATAGAAGAGGCCATTGAACGTTTACCGGAACGTTGCCGGGAGGTTTTTCGTCTCAGTAAGATGTGTGACTTGTCGAATAAACAAATTGCTGAGCAATTAGGAATTTCTGTAAAAACTGTTGAAAACCAGATGACAACCGCTTATGTCCGGTTGAGGGAGGAATTGAAATGGTTATTATTAATTATTATTTTCCAAAATTTTTAAAATCTGTATAGGGGATATTTTTTTTTCATCCGTCATAGGGGTATAAAGTAGAAGACTATGACTTCGGATAAGGAACGGATAGAAAAATTGATGTTGCGGGTTGTGAATCGGGAGGCAACTGCAGATGATCTGAACTATTTTTCAGATTGGTTGAAAGTACCGGAAAATGCCGCTTGTTTTGAGCAGTTCAAAAAGCTTTGGAATCTGACATCGGGGCCTCGTCCGACATCTGGGAAGACGGAGGCCGAACTTCATCAATTTGTCCGGTTTATGCGTGAACACAGGAATTTACCGTCCCGTTACAGGATGCGTAGAATATATCGGATTACAGGTTGGGTGGCTGCATGTATGCTTCCTCTGATGGTTGCAGTGTGGGGGTGGAATCAAAGGCAGCAGCAGGAATTGCCGGTTCATACGCCGGTTGTGAATATTCTCCCCGGTTCTTCCAAAGCTATTCTTACCCTGTCCTCCGGAAAACAGATTGTGTTAAACCCTGGGGATCTTGCAAAAAATAATTTGGGAACGAATGTACAATTGGATGAAAAAGGTCATTCCCTTCATTATCTGAATAACGATTCGCCGAATCTTGCCGTTTATTATGACCGTCTGGATATTCCAAGGGGAGGAGAGTTTACAGTGACCCTTGCCGATGGTACAGTGGTTTACCTGAACTCTGCTTCAACTTTGAAATATCCTCCTGTTTTTCAGGAAAAAGAAAGGAAAGTGTTCTTATCCGGAGAAGCTTACTTCGAAGTAAAAAAAGAGGATTCTCGTCCCTTTTATGTTGTGACAGATGCAGTTACGATCCGGGTATACGGAACTTCTTTTAATGTGTCCACCCGTTGTCATGGAAATACCCAGGCTGTGTTGATAACAGGTAGTATCGGAATTTCCGGAAATCAGGAAAATGCTCCTGAATTTCTTTTGAAACCTTTGCAAATGGCAGATTATACTCCTGATGGGGTGTTAAACCGGATTGCCGATGTCGATCCTCACTCCTATGTAGCCTGGAAGGAAGGCTTGTT
Source organism: uncultured bacterium (assembly GCA_905215395.1). GTDB lineage: Bacteria > Bacteroidota > Bacteroidia > Bacteroidales > Marinifilaceae > Odoribacter. The sequence goes on from CAJMQA010000052.1 coordinate 7,728, forward strand.
TGTGTTCGAGAATGAAAGCCTGGAAAATATTATGGATTTATTGTCTTTGTGGTATGATGTGGATGTGGTTTTTCAGTCTGAACGGGTAAAGGATTATCATTTTACAGGGCACATGGAACGTTATGAACAAATAGATGTTATTTTAAATGCAATTGGTAAAATGGTGGGTGTACATTTTTCAATAACTAATAAAACGATTGTTGTCAGTGAATAAAATAACCGGGGAATGCAGCAACATCCCCCGGTCTTAGAACGCGGTAAACGAATGTATACGTCTACCGTATTAGTAATCATCTAACCACAAAATTATGAAAAAAAAACGATTATGTCTGCAAATTTTCGGATGCAGGCTACAAAAAGTCTTGCTATTGATGAAGTTATCTTTTTTGCTGGTAGTTCTTTTTACGTTTACATTGTCGGCTAGTGTTAGGGCTCAGCAGGAGAAAGTGAGCCTGATACTTAACAATGTATCTGTGAAAAGTTTGTTTGATGAAATCCAGAGACAGACAGGTCTGAGTTTTGTTTTTAATACGGAGCAGGCTGGCCGGATTGGAAAAATCAGTGTAAATGCTCAGCAGGAGTCGGTGGAAAATGTATTGAGGGATGTATTAGCCGGTACCGGAATGACTTTTGAAATAGAGAACAAGCTGGTGATTGTGCGTCCTGTACAACAAACCCAGCAGGCTGCGACTGTAAAAATTTCGGGCAAAGTGACAGATCCGCAGGGCAATCCTTTGCCGGGAGTAACTGTTGTTATCAAAGGCACGAGCCTGGGGACTTCTACAGATGCCGACGGAAAATATGCAATTTCACTTCCGAAAGAAACAAAACCGGTACTGGTGTTTACTTTTGTCGGTATGCAGAGTGTGGAAGAGCCGTATGCCGGAAAAGATGTGATTGATGTGATTATGCGTGAAAATGCAGAAAACCTCGATGAAGTAGTGGTTACAGGTATGTTTAACCGGAAGAAGGAGGGTTTTACAGGTTCGGCAAATAAGGTCAGTGGAGAGGAAATTAAGCGGATGACCTCCGGGAATGTGCTGAGAGCTTTGGAGATGCTTGATCCTGGTTTCCGGATGAACACCAGTAATATTGCAGGGTCGAATCCCAATGCATTACCTGACTTTGAAATGCGCGGACAGGCTAACATGGGCAACTATGCGGCGGATGATGCTGTCATTATGCGGGGAGATATCGATACCCGTCCCAATCAGCCTTTGTTTGTGCTGGATGGGATTATAGACGTAGGGGTAACTAAAATTATAGATCTGGATCCGGAACAAATAGAGAGCATTACCTTGCTGAAAGATGCTGCGGCTATGGTTATTTACGGGTCAAAAGCCTCCAATGGGGTTGTAGTGGTGGAAACAAAGGCACCTCAGGAAGGATCATTGCGTTTTACTTATAACGGGAATTATAAAATACAATATCCGGACCTGACCGATTATAATCTGTTAAATGCTGCCGATAAACTGGAGTTGGAAAGGAGAGCCGGATATTACGATGAATATTATACCCCGGAAATGTCTAAGATCCGTTTTGATTCTTACAACCGTCGTTTACTGGAAGTAAAGAGAGGAGTGGATACGTATTGGTTGTCGCAGCCTTTGAAGACAGCCTTTATACATCGTCATGGATTTAATTTAGAGGGTGGTGACCGGACACTGCGATATAAAATTTATGTCGGATTGAATCAGGCTCCCGGAGTCATGAAAGAAACCGGTGTTTACTCAAAATCCGGAAGTATTGATATCCGTTACCGGAAATCCGGATTATTGATTTCAAATCAATTATATGTAGATTATACAGTAGGTGACCGTACTTCCCCCTATGGTGTTTTCAGTACTTATGGTACGTTGAATCCGTATTACCGTGCTAAAGATGAACATGGGAATTTGTTGCGGGTACTGGATTACAATTATGATATGTATGGAAATCCTGTCAGCGAGTCTTTATTGAATCCCATGTACGACAAGATGTATAATCAAAAAGATAAGAGTACATCTTTTGAAATCCGGGATGCCTTCCGTCTGGAATATATGGCTTTTGAAAGCTTGCGTTTATCTTTGGATGTCAATATCAGCCGGATGAATCAGGAGTTGGATCAGTTTAAACCTGCCGCCCATTCTTCTTTTGTGAATAAACCTGTAGAAGAAAAAGGATCTTATAAATGGAACCGGACCAATACCACCAATTGGGATGTTAGTTTGACAGCAAGCTATAATAAGGTGTTTGCCAATAAGCATCTGGTTTCGCTTTTTGCCCGCTATGGAGTGGATGAACGTGCCAGCCATATGGCAGGTATTGATGTCACCGGTTTTCCGAATGACCAGATGGATGAGGTGTTTTTGGGAGCTGTAATGAAGGATAAGGAAGGAAATGAAGCAAAGGCACGTTCCATAGGCTTTGTCGGTACGGTAAACTATTCTTATGATCAGCGTTATGCTATAGATTTTAGTGCCCGTATCGATGCCTCTTCTGAATTTGGAAAGAACAACCGGTTTGCTCCTTTCTGGTCTACCGGTTTGAGATGGAATCTGGATAAGGAGTCGTTTATTAAAAGCCTGAATTTTTTCGATGAACTGGTATTGCGTGGGACATATGGAGTGACAGGTTCACAAGGCTTCTCTCCCTACCAGTCCTTGCAAATGTATACTTACGAGGGAATGTTATGGTCTTATCTGAGTTCTGATGTAATCGGTACAAAGATTCAATCCATGGGTAATCCGGATTTGAAATGGCAAAAAACAGATAGCTGGAATATCGGTTTTGACTTTAATATGCTGAAACAGATTGTGAGCGGACGTTTGGAGTATTATCATAAATATACACGTCATACTTTGCTGGATTATTCTTTGGCTCCTTCTGTTGGATTTTCTACTATTCCTGATAATATGGGGAATATTTCCAATAAGGGTATTGAAGCTACGTTGCGTATTATGCCTTATAATAATCTGGACAAGAGATTAAATTTCAGCGTTGTATTGAATGGTAGCCATAATAAGAACAGGATTGAAAAGATTTCCAATGCGTTGAAAAAAAGAAATGAAGAATCAGCGGGTAAAGTAGAATCACGTCCACTGCCGCAGTACAAAGAAGGATATTCCCAGTCGATCATATGGGCAGTGCGTTCGTTGGGAATCGATCCTCAGACCGGACGTGAGATTTTGTTGAACCGGAATGGAGAACGTGTTGGCGTATGGAATGGTATCGATCTGGTACCGGTAGGAGATACGGAACCTAAATTGAGAGGTTCGGTTTCGGCTAATGTAAACTGGAAAGGCTGGAGTTTGAGTGTTGTCGGCCAATACCATTTCGGCGGTCAGATATATAACCGTACTTTGATTGAAAAAATTGAAAATGCAGATTTGCGGTATAATGTCGATAAACGTGCTTTTACGGATAGGTGGCAGCAGGCTGGAGACCATACCTTCTTTAAGGGAATTACCAGGGAGGTAAATGGGCAATCGACCAAAGCAAGCTCGAGATTTGTTATGGATGACAATGAGTTTACAATCAATACCATTACACTCCAATACCGCTTTGAACAACGTTATAACAAGTTTTTGAAGAATGTGGGTATCAGTTCAGCTTCTGTCGGCCTGTATCTGGAGGATGTGTTCCGTTGCTCGACGGTGAAAATGGAGAGAGGAATTGACTATCCGTTTGCCCGGCAGGTATCTTTATCTTTAAATCTTGCTTTCTAAAATACAAAAAGAGAACGATATGAAAAATCAGATATTTATTTGGGTCATATTTGCTGTTGTCGGAATGTCTGCCTGCAGCAACTGGCTGGATGTACAACCCAAAACTTCCGTCAATGAGGAGAAATTATTCAGCCGTGAAATGGGTTTTAAGGAAGCTTTAACCGGATTGTATGCACAACTCTCCGATACCAATTTGTATGGACGTACGATAACTTATGGTTTTATCGATCGTTTGGCACAGCGCTACAATGATCAGGAGAATAAAGAATTATATACTTTCCCTTCAAATCTGAATGAGGATTATATCAACACGATTTGGGCACGGAGTTATAATGTTATCGCCAATATCAACAATTTTTTGTCCTGGCTGAATAAACGTCCGGAAGTCATTACGACAAAGGGATATCCTGAAATCATGAAGGGGGAAGCTCTGGGTTTGCGTGCATTTGTCTATTTCGATTTGCTGCGTCTGTGGGGACCTGTTTATAAAAACGATCCTTCCATGAGGTGTTTACCCTATCGTTCCCAGTTTAACCGGGAAGATAAAATGCTTTTGCCGGCCAGTGAAATTATCGGTTATATCGAACAGGATCTGAAACAAGCAGAAAAATTGCTGGTCAATGACCCTATGCATATCGAATTTCCTGTTTATGATGTGGTACTTGCTGGTGATCCTTTTTTACATTACCGACTGAAACGGATGAATCTGTATGCAGTGAAAGCTATGCTGGCGAGAGTTTATCTGTGGAAAGGAGAGGCATATAAAACAGAGGCAGCACGGTATGCCGGGGAGGTGATAGATGCTGTGGATGAAAATCATAATCTCCGCTTCCGTTTGGTGACAGATAATTCCACTGATCCTACTTATTCTACAGAAATTATCTTTTCCTTGAATGTGAATAAATTCAGTGATCAGGTGAAGAAGGATTTTGCTTTTGACGGACCTTATGCAGTGGCAGAGAAGAACCGGATATATAAGATGTTCAATACCGAAGAAGACGGGTTTAACGATATGCGTATCCGTGAGGGACAAGGGTTTAATTTTTCAGCGAAAGCCGGATACTGCCGGAAATATGACCAGAACAATTTGTATTCTTTTGTTATTGGAAATTCTGTGCCTTTGATCCGCCTGGCTGAAATGTATTATATCCTGGGTGAATGCGAAACCGACTTGACCAAAGCTGCCGATTGGGTATCCCAAGTCAGGACTGCCCGCGGAGGTGAAGAGTTGATGTTTAGAGATAATGACGATCGTATCTCAAAACTTGAACTGGAATACCGGAAAGAATTTTATGGGGAAGGACAATTGTGGTATTTTCTCAAGCGGAATTTCCGGCCGACTTTTCTGGATTGTCCATTGGACTATGATATGACGGATGCGAACTATTGTTTTTCAACTCCCGATGATGAAGTAATTCTTGGAACTATTAATTAAGATGAGGCTATGCAAAAGAATCTATTATATGTGATCATTTTATGGGCTGTTTCATATAGCCTGGTAGGGTGTAGCGAAATTGATCCGGAGAAATTTTCGGATGCTCCCGGAGTGAATTTTATGAGTAAAGGTACTTCGGGCTGGTCTGACGGAGTGGATGGTTTGAAAATCGCCTATAATTTTGGTATTAACTTCAAAGAATGGAATGCTCCGCAGGACACTGTTATCTTACAGGTGAAACTGGAAGGCCTCACGAGTGTACAACCGCTGAAAATACGGTTGAAAGGAGAGAAAGTTGAAAAATTCAGATTAGCGGATGTGGTCTTTGCTGACGACTATGTGTTTGCTCCGGGTGAGAATGTGGCACAGCTGTCAGTTATTCTGAAACGTCCCGAACTGACCGATACTGTGTATCAGAACAATATTATGGTGGATTATACTGCATCGGATGTAGTGGCTGGTACCAAGGAACGGCAGAAATTCCTTTTGGAAGTAAAAGATGAATTGACCTTAAAAATGGTACAGATTACAGAAGGAGATTGGGCTGCTTCTATGGAATGGGCTTTGGGACCTTATTCAAAAACCCGCTTGCGTTTTGTGGCTTATGCATTGCAATTGACTGATTTCCGGATGATGGGATGGTATGGACCTAGTCAGGCACAGATTACTAAAGTGCGTGAAAAATTAAAAGAGTATAACGATACTCATACTGGAAATCCAATATTGGATGATGACGGGACTCCTCTTGAGTTTTAATCTATAATGATAAATTCTACTGTTATGAAAAATATGAAATGGCTCGCTATATTTTTTCTGGTTGTTCTGGCTGCCTGCTACGATGACCTGGGCAATTATGATTATGATGATTCTGTCAATGAAGTAGAGATAGAGTTGGCGAAAGTTTATGGGGTGAGGAAAATGGATACGACTCTGGTGATCCGTCCTGTTATCCGGCAGACTTCAGGAAAAAGTCGGGAAAATTTGCGTTTTATGTGGCGGATGAGTACGAAGGGTGAACAGGCATTGAGTTCTTCCGGGGGAGATACTTTAAGTTATGCAGACACTGTCGCTTTGGTGATAGATACGAAAGAAAGTCCTTTTAATTATACCTATTGGCTACGTTTTTATGTAGAGGATCTTACGACCGGAACCCGGACGATGATACCAACCATGGTTTCTATTGTAAAGCCCTATGAAGGATGTTGGATGGTATTACACGAACAGAGTGGATATACAAAATTAGGGTCTATCGAGTACGTAGGGGACAATATGCTTGTTACTGATGATGCTTATTATAAGGAAAGGGGGGAACATTTAACAGGGAAACCGGTTCATCTGGATGCTATTACCAATATTGCGGCTCCTTCTTATTGGGGGTATGATGCGGCGGCAGCTTTTTATTGTTTTACCGATAACCCTGCAGAATCCGGACTTTTGCGTCAGGATGATGGTTTTAGCTTGTATGGTTCTATGGAAAAATGTATTTATCCGGACCATTACAGGCAAGGCTGGAAACCGGATGACGTGACTATGATCGGAGGAAATGGAAACGGAAGTATGGCCATCAGTGGAGGGAAAGTATTCCAGGGATCTTTGTATATTCCCCGGATGTATGGCATGTTCCCGAGTGCAACTCTCAGTCAGGATTATTATATCAGTCATGGCACATCTGCAGGACCTACGAATATTGTATACGATAAGCTGAACCGGCGTTTTCTGAATTGTTATACAGGACAAAACTGGTGGTGGACCCCTATGTGGGGATGGGACAATAGTGCTGATGAAGGGGGAGGAGAGATGGATCCTATCTTTAAACACCCCTCCAATGCGTCCAATGAAGTTCTGGATGATATAGGAGAAGATAAAGAAATGGTATATATTGGGACCGGTTTCTGGTATGGTTCTTCTCTGATGGCAGGATGGGCACGTATATGTATTTATGCGGTAGCTAACAGTAAAGTAAATAATAAAACCTATGTGTATGAGTTTCATTCTTATCCGTTGTATAATCCGGGTGAGGCTGAAGATCCGGCTCCGTTCACAGGATATTATATTATCAACACTCCGACCGGTTTTACCGCGGAAACTCCTTGTGCCAGCAGTGCTGATTATAACCGTATTCTTTTCTATGCTGTAGACAACCGGGTTTATCGTTTGGATTTCGGACAGACAGATGGCAAATCGCAATTGATTTGGCAGCATCCGGATGGCGGTGCAAAGGCTAAAGCGATGAAGATGGCGCGTAAGGATGTTCCTGAGGATGAGAAATACCA
>CAJMQA010000053.1 GCA_905215395.1 uncultured bacterium
GGGGGGAGTGGTACTATCCTGCGATTTGAATGATTCACTGCGTTTCCTCAGTGCACGCGGAAAAGTACGGATAAACGAACTGGCTGCATTCGGTCTTCATCTGAAAGGACAGAAGGAGAATCTGGAAACGGCTTTTGAGTTGGTGCATGCCGGACAACAGGTGAAAAGTTTTACAAATCTGACTTTAAACGATTTGCAATATACCAGTGATTCCAGTTCGTTTGCCATTCCGGATATCAGTATTGAGGATTACCGGTATCTGACCCATAATAAAACCACTCTGAAATCGGATGTTCTGGATTTTTCTATTGAAGGGAATTATCGGGAGATACGCCCTTTGCCTTTTGTATACAGGTTGTTACAGAATTATCTGCCAGCATATTCTGCACACAAGACTTCTGTAACTATAAGAAAAGAACAGCCGGAAAAATTTGATTTCAGGTATGCTGTAAAAATAAAGGATGCTGACCGGGTTTTGAAAGTTTTATATCCGGCTTTGCGTATTGCTCCCGGAAGTTTTATATCCTCTGAGTATGACTCTGATACTGAGCAGTTATCCTTATCCTTGCTGACAGATACGCTTCAGTTTCAGAACGTATATCTGCTTGATTCCAGAGTGAACCTGACGGGAGATGCCAGACGGCTGAAGGTGAGATATATGGCTGATAAGATTATTTATGGAAATGATTATCAATTGTATAACGTCAGAAATGATTTGAGTTTGGCGGAAAATCATATGGATAATCGTTTAAGTTGGTGTAATTGGGAGGAAAAAACTTATAGTGGCGAATTGGCTGCCAGTGTGATTTTTACTCCCCGGGAGAAAGGGGAATACATGACAGAAATCCGGATCCGGCCGGGTATGATAATGATGGCTGACAGTGTCTGGAAGGTGAATGAAGCTACTGTCTTCATTACAGGAAAGGAAGTAAATGTGAAAGATTTCTCTATTCATAGAGGAAAGGAATGCCTGACCGTAGATGGCTATTTGTCTGAGGATCCGGAACAGAAATTGTTCATTAATCTATCGGATTTCAACCTGTCGAATTTCAGCCGGATTGTGTTGAAACCCCGGCCTTCATTTTTCGGTATGGCGACAGGGGCTCTGACGGTCCAGGATTTTTACAGGGATTTTTTGTTGATTTCAGATTTTAATATCAGACATTGGGGGATAAACCGGGATACTCTGGGATCGTTGCATCTGCGGTCTTATTGGGATGCAGAGAATAGAAGCCTGATTGTCGGAGCAGAGAACAGCATAGATGATAAAATACCTCTGTTGGTTTACGGTTATTATACACCGGAAACGGATACGATTGATGTGAATCTGAGACTTGAGAAAGTGGGATTGGAGCGTTTAGGTATCTATGCTTCGGAGTATGTCACTGAAACCCAAGGAAGTTTGTCGGGCAATGTGCGGGTTGCCGGAGCTACTAAGAAACCGGACATTTCGGGTTACCTTTATTTAGATTCTGTTGGCATGAAAATCAATGCGCTGAATACCAATTTCTTTATCCATGATAGTATATTCATTCACCGGAATTGTTTGAAATTTAACGATTTTTTATTGCGGGACATCCATAATCATAAAGCTGTTGTAAACGGGGAATATCAGGTATGGGACAGTAAGTACAGATTGAATGCCCGTTTTGATAATTTTCTGGTATTAAATACTGGTTTTGTTGATAATGAAATGTTTTACGGTCAAGTAAATCTGAGTGGGTTGGCTGATCTGGATAATCAGAATGGACTGATGAATGTGACAGTAAATGCACGTACAGAAAATGATTCCCGTTTATATATCCCTTTGTCGGCGGGGCTGACGGAGCAGGCGAGCAATTTTTTACACTTTGTGGGGCAACCTGAAAACCGCAGGGTACAGTCTGCTTATACCAATTCAAATATCAATTTGAATGCCAATCTGGAAGTTAACGATAAGTTGAATGTGCAAGTGATTTTTGACCCGACTGTAGGAGATATCCTGAGAACTACCGGAAGTGGGGATATAAAGGTCGCTTTTGACAAAGACGGTAGTCTGAGTATGTTCGGAGAGTATAAAATCAGTCGGGGAGACTATCTTTTTACTTTGAGTAATCTGGTCAATAAAAAGTTTGTACTGACTCCCGGGGGAACTATTTCCTGGGGTGGTTCTCCCTATGAGGCTATGTTGAATATCAATGCGGTATACAATTTGAAGACTACCATAAATGAGTTGTTACCGGTAGAGAAACTTCCTTCTGACGATACGGGGTCGGATGAAAAAGTATCTTCGGAAGCCGGCCGCAAAGTTCCCGTGGAGTGTATTTTGAACCTGAGTGATAACCTGAATAATCCCGTGGTGAAGTTTGATATTAATTTCCCGACTCTGGAAACCCAGAGTAAAGGTTATATACAAAGTTTATTTTCGAGTCAGGATGAAATTAATAAACAAATGTTTTCTTTGTTGGTGCTCAACCGGTTTTATCGGACAGATGATTCCGGTGATTACGGAAATCAGGCACAGACGGCCGGGGTGACTACTGTAACTGAAATGATGTCCAATCAGTTGTCCAGGTGGTTATCCCAGATCAGTAATAACGTGGATATCGGTTTGGCATACAGGGTACGCGACCTGGACCGGGAGATGACTACGGATGAGATTGAGGTGGCGCTTTCCACACAATTGCTGAATGACCGGGTAACTATATCTGCCAATGGCAATATGGATGTTGGCGGAAATAAAAATACGACCGGGGAGGATGGAAGGAAAACCAATATTGCCGGAGATTTTGATATTGATGTGAAGCTGAACCGGCAAGGGACTCTGAAAATGAAAGCATACTCGCATACCGATGAAAAATTGCTGTATAATAATACGGAAACTATTCAAGGGGTTGGTGTCTCTTATCAGGAATCTTTTGATACATTCAGGGAGTTACTGAAGAAATATTTCAGTTTTTTACGTAGGAAAAAGTACAAAATAAATTGATTCAGGCGTAGGGGTTTGGGGAGTTATTGTTATATTTGTGAATTACAAAGAGAATCTGATTATGGAGAATAGATTAATAGTAGGATTAACACAAGGAGATGTCAATGGTATTGGTTACGAGCTGCTTATAAAAATAATGGCAGAAAATAAAATTTGTGAGATATGTACGCCAGTACTTTTTGGTTCTTCAAAAGTTGCCGCTTATCACCGTAAGGCTCTGAATGTTGAGAATTTCAGTTTAAATAGCATACAAAAGCCTCAGGATGCCAATGCGAAACGTTGCAATATCATCAATTGTGTGGATGATGCCATTAAAGTGGACCTTGGACAGGAAACTCCGGAATCGGATGAGGCTGCTATGATTGCGTTGAATACAGGACTGGATGCTCTGGACCATAAGGAGATTGATGTATTGGTGGGTGGGCCGCAGGGATGTAATTCTTTTAAACCCTCTGCCGGATGTCCTGCTTTTTTTGCAGCAAAATATGAAGCCCGGAATGTAATGCCGTTATTGGTGGGCGAAAAGATGAAAATGGGTTTTGTGACCAATCATTTGCCCTTGAAGGAGGTTGCCGAAAACATTACCTTCAATAATGTGTATTATAAGCTGAAGTTGCTTGATAATTGCATGAAGAAAGATTTTACCATCCGGAAACCCCGGATTGCTGTTTTGGGTTTGAATCCTCATACCGGAGAAGATTGTATGTATGGGGAGGAAGAGAAAAACATTATCATTCCGGCGATGGAAAAAGCCCGGGAGAATGGTATTATGGCTTTGGGACCTTATGCTCCGGATAGCCTTTTTTCAGGTATTGAATTTGAGAAGTTCGATGTCATCCTGGCCATGTATCATGATCAGGGGATGGTGGCTTTTAAAGCTATAGAAGGAAATGAAGGAGCGGTTTTACTGGCTGGATTGCCGATAGTATATACCTCGACAGTGCACGGTATGGCTTACGATATAGCCGGGCAAGGTGTTGCTGATGAAACAGGAATGAGAAAAGCCATTTATCTGGCTATAGATGTATTTAACAACCGGAGGGAAAATGCAGAATTAGCTGCTAATCCTTTGCGGCATTACGATATTGCTTCCAACAGTAATGAGGGGGATCTGAATGTGGAACAGATTGCCGGAGTGCAGGAAGAGGCCGAATAAAAAAAAGCTCTGGGGTTACCTAGAGCTTTTTTTTATTCTATCCAGCAAGCGGGGAATATATGTCGCAATATGCCGCTTCTTTTTAGCTTCGTAGACATCGGCGATTTTGATGAGTATGGCTGATTCTTCTACTCCTCCGAAGCCCGGATTGATAGCTGTTCCGAACATTTTCATAGAAGGTGACAAACTCATGTAAGCATTTACCAGAGGCGGAATATTTTCCCCCAATTCCCGGACATAGCGGGATAGAATCCTGTAATCTTCGTCGTAATTACTGCCGGTGAAAATCTGTTCCATCTGTTTTATATCAATATTTATTTCAAGAGGATGGATCGGTTGTACTAAATTTTCCTTGTCTTTGAAATATTTATTGATAAAATAAAGAATCATATTCCGGGCCTGGATGTTGAAACTGGTGTACATGGTTACCTTACCGAAAAAATATTCCGTTTCCGGATGTTCAACAGTGAGAGCTCCCAGGCCATCCCAAAGATTGTCAAGAGCAAACACAGATTTTCTACCCATACGGGTGGATTGATACATCGGATGTACAAATGAACGTCCCAGTTCGATCATCCGGGGCAGATAGTTGGTTTTAAAATTTTCAGAGAACCGGAACAGTTCTGTGGTAGCTAGATTGGGTTCGCCTTCGGCATTTTTAGACAAATGGTTGCAAAGGATATAACGATAACCTCCGATGATCTCTTTTTCTTTGGGATCCCAGACTATCAATTGCTGATAGGGTGTTTCGGGTTCTGTATCGAATTCATCGATATCGATCTCTTTTCCGGTACCTCCTCCGGCACTCCGGAATGTCAATTCACGTATGCGGCCGACTTCCCGCATCAGGTTCGGAGAGTTCTGTGCATTAAATGTATATATTTCATTTCCGGACTTATTGGTCTTACGCATGAAACGTTCTTCCGTAAGCTCGGCAATAAGTTTCTCCTTTTCAACAGGGTAAATAACAGGTTGCATCTTCTGTAATTGAAAATTTTTAGCTGATTTGATGGGGCAAATATAATGTTTTATCGTAGAAAATGATACCGGAAACTTTCAATTTTTAACTGAAGAAATGTGAATTTGATAACTGAACACAATTGAATATTTTTTTGTATCTTCACGGGATAAATATAAAAAAGAAATGATGAAAGTATTGTTTGCAAAATATATAGCTATCGTTTTGATAATCTTTGGGTTCGTTTCTTGTGGAAAAGATGAGCCTGTATTGCCGGAATGGAGTGATCGTACCGTATTGGTTTACATGGCGGCGGATAATAACCTGAATAGTGATGCTGCTGCCAATATAAATAAAATGTTGAAAGGGATGGAAGAGGTGAACGGGAGGCTGGTGATTTATATCGATCCTTTGGGAGATGTGCCGCGCTTGCTGTCGATTAAAGGAGGGAAGGATTGTGTACTGGATACGGTGGAGACCTATCCGGAAGAAAATTCCGCCTCTGTACAAGTGCTTTCCAGGGTGATTGAAGATACCCGGAGATTATTTCCGGCTCATTCTTATGGATTGATTTTATGGTCGCATGGACTGGCATGGTTACCTGCAACTTATTCCTTTCCGGGCGCCTATTCATATTGGTTGGTGAATACAGGAGAAGAAGTTCCCCGGACGAAATATTTTGGAGAGGATGAAACTCCTGTTAACGGCACTCACAGATCGTTTATAGATACCAGGGAATTGCATAAGGCTGTTTCCGGTAAATTTTCGTTTATACTTTTTGATGCCTGTTTTATGTCTTCCATTGAGGTTTTGTATGAATTGAGGAATAAGACTGATTATTTTATCGCTTCTCCTGCTGAAATTATTGCTGACGGATTTCCTTATGATAAGATCATGACCTTTTTTGGGGGGAATGAAAATGATCTGAAACAGATTTGCCGGGAGTTTTATAATTACTATGCTTCATATCCCGGAGGAGGGCAATGGCAATCGGCTGCAATAGCTTTGACAAAGGCTTCAGAGTTAGAGCCTTTGGTGGTAAAGACCCGGGAGATTTTATCCGGCAAAACTGATTTCGGGGAAGCCTGGACCTATCCGGTTAGCCGCCCGGATCTTCCCCGGGTATTTTTTGATCTGAATGATTACATCCGGAATATGGCGACCGAAGCTCAGTATGCAGGGTTTAAGGCTCAGCTGGAAAAGACCGTTGTATATAAGGCAGTAACACCTAAATTGTTTGGAAAAGAGGTACCGGCTGATAAATTCAGTGGTTTGTCAACCTATATCCCGTTTCAGAAATGGTCATCTATGAATAGTTATTATTATACTTACCAGTGGCCTGAGTATGTATATGGTAAATGAGTAATGTCTGAACATGAACCGTCGTATTTTACGTCTTGCGATACCTTCTATTATTTCTAATATTACCGTCCCCTTATTGGGTTTGGTGGATGTGACCATTGTCGGTCACCTGGGGGCGGCTTCCTATATCGGAGCCATTGCTGTGGGAGGTTTGTTGTTTAATATTTTATACTGGAATTTCGGTTTTCTGCGCATGGGTACCAGTGGTTTGACTTCCCAAGCCTATGGGCGTAAGGATGCGGATGCTGAGGTAAAAGTATTGGTACAGGCGGTCAGTGTGGGATTATTTTCAGCATTGGCTATTTTGTTGTTGCAATATCCTGTAGAACGACTGGCTTTTTATTTCCTGGATACCAGTACAGAGGTGGAACAGTATGCAGTGACCTATTTCCGGGTTTGTGTCTGGGGGGCTCCGGCGGTTCTGGCGATGTATGGGTTTAAGGGTTGGTTTATAGGTATGCAGAACTCCCGTTTTCCGATGTATATCGCCATTGCTGTAAATATCATCAATATTGTATGCAGCCTCTGTTTTGTCTTTCTGCTCGATATGAAGGTGGAAGGGGTTGCTCTGGGGACTGTAGTTGCTGAATGGTCCGGTTTAATGATGGCTTTGTTGCTTTGGCTGAGACATTACGGTTATTTAAAATCCCGCATAACCTTGCGGGATAGTCTGCATTTCTCAGCTATGCGCCGTTTTTTTGCCGTAAACCGGGATATTTTTTTCCGGACAGTCTGTCTGATTGCTGTGACTACATTTTTTACCTCTACGGGTGCCCGTCAGGGAGATGTTATACTGGCTGTGAATACATTGCTTATGCAGTTGTTTACTCTTTTTTCCTACATCATGGATGGGTTCGCTTATGCAGCAGAAGCTTTGGCTGGGAGGTATATCGGAGCCTGTAATCTAAAACAACTGAAGCATGCGGTACGGAATCTTTTTGGCTGGGGCGTCGCTTTGTCCCTGTTGTTTACGCTTTTGTACGGGATCGGTGGCAAGAATTTTCTGGGACTGCTGACTAATGATCGTCAAGTGATAGAGATGGCGGGAAATTATTTTTATTGGGTTTTGGCAATACCTTTGGTCGGGTTTGGGGCTTTTCTTTGGGATGGAATCCTGATTGGTGCCACGGCAACCCGACAGATGCTCTGGGCTATGGGAGTGGCTTCCGGAGCTTTTTTTACTATTTATTACACCTTATCGGGAGCTTCTGATAATCATGTGCTCTGGCTGGCTTTTCTGGTCTATCTATTGTTGCGGGGAGTGATGATGACGGTCTGGGGAAGACAAATATTTACAGAGCGGTATCTGGAAAAAGTGAATCGTTAAACCGGAAGTATGGAACGGCTGGAAATTGTTAAAGGGGATATAACAACTATAAAAGCAGATGCGATAGTGAATGCAGCAAATTCTTCTTTGCTGGGAGGTGGGGGTGTGGATGGGGCAATTCACCGGGCGGCAGGTCCCGGATTGTTGGAGGAGTGCCGTAAATTGTACGGATGTCCGACCGGACAGGCTAGAATCACCGGAGGATATCGTTTGCCGGCGGCCCATGTAATTCATACAGTCGGGCCAGTATATCGCGGTGGAAAGCATGGGGAACCGGAACTGCTGGCTTCCTGTTACCGGAATAGTTTCCGCTTGGCTGTAGAGAATCATTTGAAAACAATCGCTTTCCCGTGCATTAGTACGGGAGTGTATGGCTATCCCAAGCAGGAAGCAGCCTTGATTGCTTTGCGGGAAATCAGAACTTTTCTGAATGCCCGGCCAGAATTTGAAAAAGTGATCGTAGTCTGTTTCGGAGAGGAAGATTATGAATTATATTCTGCCTGCATGTGATTGGCTCCTATGCGTACGATAAAATAATTCACTAATAGAATCACAATCAGCCCTCCCAAAAAATATTGCCAGCCAAAAGAGTCAAGCAGCACTCCGGTGGCTGAGCCTAGTATGCTGGAGCCTAAATAATAAACCAACAGATAGATGGAAATGGTAACGGAGCGTTTGGCTATATTGTAATCGCTGACAATCCGGTTACATAGGACGTGTACTACGAAAAAATTGAAAGTGAAAGCTGCGAGCCCCAGGGTGACAATCCAGAAATTGGAAATAAATAATAACAGAATTCCGGCGGCCGAAATCAGAAGCATGGATTTCAATACACTGAAATGGTTGAATTTGCGGGTCAGGCCTGCTGTGGCTATGGAGCCGAAAACGCCGAAAATATACATGAAGTAGATGTAATGGATGTAGTAAGCCGGGAAATTGAACGGCGGTTTTACCAGATAAAATCCCATGTAATTATAGAGACTGACAAAGACTCCCAGTATCAATCCTCCGGTCAGATAGAAAGGTACGAGCGCTTTGGACGTGATCAGCTTTATATTGGAGGTGATCAGGGATTTGAAATTTTCTTTCCGGGGAATGAAATTCAGGGATTTAGGACTGAATATCATAAAGAGCACTGCGAAAAGGGCACAAATAAGTCCAATACTTACGGAGGCGGTCCGCCAGGAATATTCTGCACCTATCCAGGAAGAAATAACACGGCCTCCCATTCCTCCCAAAGCGTTACCGGCAATGTATAAACCCATTATTTTGCCTTTGTTCCTGGGAGATACCTCTTCTGATATATAGGCCATGGATACGGAAGTGGCACCTGACAACAGGAAACCTTTAGCGGCACTCAGTAAAATCAGGGGAAAAAAAGTAGGAGAAAAAGAAGCAGATACCGAGAACAGGGAAGAGGCCAGCAGTCCCGTACTGATCAGCTTTTTTCTGGGAATCCGGTCTGCGATAAACATCATCGTAAATAATCCGAAGACCATTCCCAGAGTTGAAAATGAGATGGCAAAACTACTCTCACTGGCACTCAGGGTAAACTCGTGTGCCAGATCAGGCAACAAAGGCTGAAAATAATATAACTGTGCAAAGCAGGAAAATCCTGAGAGGAAAACACAGATGGAGATGATCGTATCTTTGCGGTTCTCTTTCCTTTCGCTTACAGATAATGTATTCATTTCATTTTTGAAATTCATACAAAGGTAAATTGCCTTTTACTGAATTCCAAGCGCTTCTTTATTTTTTCACCCATACTGCAATTTTTCCTGCAGAAACCGGGAATATTCCATTTCCTTTTTCGTCTATTGTAATTTCTTCCGGACGATCTCCGGTGATTTCATGCCATACTTCTCCTCCATGTTTTTCGCCGGTATTCATCATTTTTTCCCCTTCTTCACCGTTAGAAATGACAACAGCCAGTCCTGAACCGGGGTGTGCCGGATCGCCTTTGCGGGTAAAGCCGGCGTAATTGGAGTTATCGAAATAGTTGAGCTGTTCCCCGTAAGCATATTTCTTCCGGGCCTCTAATAGTATATCGATGATTAGTCGATGGGGGGATGCTTTGCCTTTCACTCCGTAATAATCTCCGTAAAATATACAGGGATAACCTTCTTTCATCAATAAAATAAGTCCGTAGGCAATGGGTTTGAACCAGGCTTTCACCTGGGATTCCAGGGAGCTGTTTTTCTGGGAATCATGATTATCAACGAAAGTAACTGCCAGGTCAGGATGATCGGAAAGCAATGTATCCGGCAGTAACTGCTGCAAATCATAATCCTGACCTTTTTGTGAGGCTTCGAAAAAATGGTAATGTAAGGGGACATCGAATAAATCGGCTTTATACCTGACTTGTGTCAGATATTGGTTCAAAGAATCTTTGTCATTTTTCCAGTATTCTCCTACGGCATAAAATTTAGTGCCGTGTTTTTTTCTGATGGCTTCCAGAAAGTGTTCAATAAACTTATCATTGATATGTTTAATGGCGTCCAGACGCATACCGTCGAGTTTAAATTCTTCAGTTACCCAGATTCCCCATTTTTGCATTTCCTTTACCACTTCCGGATGATCAAAGTCGAGATCGGCAAACATCAGGAAATCATAATTCCCGTTTTCGCTGTCTACCCCTTCATTCCAGGTTTTTCCATCACCAATAATTTGGAAAACTCCTTTTTCTCCGGTTATCTTATCACAATCAACCCCTGAAAAGTGGTACCAGTGCCATTTGAAATCTGAATAACGGTTACCTCGTCCCGGAAAATTGAAGCCTGTCCATCCTTCAATCTCATAAGGGGCAGTTAATTGTTCCCCCCTCTGATCCGGATTGACTTTCCGGGCCATGAATTTTTCGGTATAATCGGCTCCGGCTTTGTGGTTCATGACTGCATCCAGATAAACACTGATCTGATACTTATGTAGTTCACTGATCATTTCTTCCAATTCCGCCCGGGTTCCGTATTTTGTCCGTATGGTTCCTTTCTGTTCAAATTCGCCCAGATCGTAAAGATCATATGTACCATATCCTTCATCTTCTTGTTTCAGAGCCTTATAGGCTGGAGGAATCCATACTGCGCTTATTCCTATTTCGTGCAAATGGGCTGCATCCTGTTTCAGGCGTTTCCATAAATTTCCGTCATTGGGCAAATTCCATTCAAAATACTGCATCATTACTCCATTCTCCATAACTTTAATCTTTTATTTAAATTGAAACGAAAAATAAAGTATAAGGTTTTTTAAATTCCTTTCGAAACTTCGTATTTGTTCCTCACGTTAAAATCAGAAATAGACAGATAATGATGGAACAGGAAAAAATTAACCGGACATGGTGGAAGGAAGCTATCGTTTATCAGATATATCCCCGTAGTTTTAAGGATAGTAATGGAGATGGCATAGGGGATTTGAGGGGGATTATTTCCCGCCTGGATTATATCAAAAGCCTGGGGGTGGATGTGATCTGGTTGAATCCGATCTACGATTCACCCAATGATGATAATGGCTATGACATCAGTGATTACAGGGCTATTATGAAGGAATTCGGGACCATGGACGATTTTGATGAACTGTTATTACAGATACATGCCCGGGAATTGAAGCTGGTATTGGATTTGGTGGTAAATCACACCAGTGATCAGCATCCCTGGTTTGTTGAAGCCCGGAAATCCCGTGAAAGTCCTTTTTATAACTATTACCATTGGTGGCCTGTTGAAAAGGAACGACCTGCTTACCGTCCCAGCTATTTTGAAGAGAGTGCATGGACTTATAACCGGCGTACCCGTTCCTGGTATTTGCACTATTTCTCACACAGACAGCCTGACTTAAACTGGGAGAATCCGGAGGTCAGAAGAGAGATTTATGCCATGATGGATTTTTGGTTTGATAAGGGAATCGATGGTTTCCGGATGGATTCTATCCCGTTGATTTCTAAGGATACAAAGTTTCCACCTATCAACCGTAGGCGTTATCCGGATTTATTTTCTTATTATGCTCATGGTCCGCATCTGCATGAATATCTGCATGAGATGAATCAGGAAATTTTGAGTAAATATGATATTATGACAGTGGGAGAAGGCTCGGCGGTGACTTATAAAGAAGTGTCTAAGTTTGTAGACCCCGAAAGGCATGAGTTAAATATGCTGTATGGATTCGGACCTTCGGAAGTCCGGAATTATACGAGGGCAGATACGCCTGATTCCGGATTAACATATAGCTTGATTGCTTTAAAGAAAATGTTCTCGGAATGGGATAAAGCGGTTGGAAACGGATGGCCCTCTATCTATTTGGGTAATCACGATCAACCCCGGATGCTGAGCCGTTTTGGGAATGAATCTCCGGAATTCCGGATTTACGCAGCAAAGATGCTGGCTACTTTTCTGTTGACTATGCGGGGAACTCCCTATTGGTTTGCCGGCGATGAAATCGGAATGTGTAATCCTGGATTTGATTGCATAGAAGATTATAATGATATTGCGACACGGAATCAATTCCGGGAGATTGAAAAGCGGGGAGGAGATACGGTTGCTTTTATAGAAATGCAGAAACAGGTTTCCCGGGATAATGCCCGTACACCTTTTCAATGGGATGATAGTTTTCAGGCAGGTTTTACAGCCGGAACACCCTGGTTGAGGCTGAATCCGGATTACCCCCGGGTGAATGTGGCTGCTGAAGAAAAAGACCCGTGGTCAGTTCTCAGTTATTTCCGTAAATTGGTAGCATTCCGGAAAGCTCATCCGGATATGGTTTACGCTGATTATACTTTATTGGATGCTAAAAATCCTCAGGTATATTCCTATCTCAGGAAAGGAGAAGAAAGGAATTATCTGGTCTGCCTGAATTTTTCTTCTCTGTCTGCAGAAACTGTTCCGGGTATAAACCTGAAGGGAGCCAAAGTGGTTATTCACAATTATACTGATCCTCTAAAACCGGCGGATACATTGAACTTGCGCCCCTTTGAGGCTGTGGTGTTGTTTTGTTGATGTTTTTAGATAAAATTAGTGTTTACTTATGTTTTTTTAAACCAAACGATACAGATAAGCTGAGGGTGAAATTATATCTTTGTAAACAGGATATATTCCGGTCAACAAAGAATAAAAAATATGGGAGAACATATTTCTTTTCGGAGGAATGAAAGTCTGATTACAGTTAAGCCTTATTGGAAGGGGAATCCGGTTGTGAGAGGGAGTTTTGTCAATCGTCAGCACAGATTGAGACATGGGATGGGAAATGTTTTGAAATGGCGTTTGTCTCCTAATCCTCAGCGAAAAGAAAAGAAGCGGGAAAACTGGGCTCCTCGGTTTAATTATCTTCATGATCTGGAAGAGGTGCAGGGGGATTCTTTAATATGGTTGGGACATAATTCCTTTTTTATGCAAATTGCCGGTAAACGGCTGATGTTTGATCCGGTATTCGGAAGTATACCTTTTGTACGACGTAAAAGCAAATTGCCTGTTCATCCGGATAGTTTGAAAAATATAGATTATCTTTTGCTGAGTCACGATCATTTTGACCATTTGGATAAACGAAGTATAGCCCGTTTATATGCAAATAATCCGGGAATGACTTTGTTTTGTGGTTTGGGAACCGGGGAATTGGTGAGGAGCTGGTTGCCGGAGTTGAAGGTGATCGAGGCGGGTTGGTATCAGCAAATAGAAGATAAAGAATTGAAAATAACCTTTCTGCCGGCCCAACATTGGAGTAAGCGTTCCCTGAATGATGGGGGACAACGCTTGTGGGGGGCTTTTATGATACAGGGGAATGATATTTCCGTTTATTATAGCGGTGATACAGGGTATTCCCGGCATTTTGCTGAGGTGCCGGAACTTCTGGGAGCCCCGGATTATGCTTTATTGGGTATCGGAGCTTATAAACCCCGTTGGTTTATGCAACCGAATCATATTTCTCCTTATGATTCTCTGACTGCTTCTGTTGAAATGCAGGCTGGTATGACTATCCCGATGCATTATGGGACTTTTGATCTTTCGGATGAGCCTTTGAGCGATCCGCCGAAAGTGTTTGCGGATGAAGCACGGAAGCGGAATATCCGGGTAACTATCCCGGGATTGGGAGAGGTGGTCAGATTAAAACCTCAAAAAAATTAAAAAACATTATTTTCTGAAAAGGATTTTTTCAGCTTTCTGTTATATTTGTAAAAATACAATCGGGCTAAAGTGCAGATAAGATGAAAAATATTCCTTTATATGTCAGAATTCTGGCAGGTATGCTTATTGGTATTTTGTTAGGGTTCGTTGGTGTAAAGGCCGGCGCTGGTAATTTTATCAATGATTGGATCTCTCCCTGGGGAACAATTTTTATTCGGTTATTGAAAATGGTGGCTGTTCCTCTTGTCTTTGTCTCCCTGGTAAAGGGGATCAGTGGACTGAGTGATATACACCGTCTTTCCCGTATGGGGTTAAAGACCATCGGGATATATATATCGACCACCATTGTGGCCGTATGCATTGGCTTGATCATGGTCAATGTGGTTCAGCCTGGTAAGGTTTTTCCCCCGGAGAAAGCAGATGAATACCGGCAGAAGTATGAGCAGGCGGTCGCCCGGAATGCCGAACAGGCTCATACGGTGGAAGCTGCCGGACCGCTAAGTTTTTTGGTGGATATAGTGCCGGATAATATTATCAGTGCCGGAGGAGATAATTCTAAGATGTTGCAGATTATTCTGGTGGCAATTTTGTTCGGGGTAGCACTGGTGGCTGTCGGTACAGAAAATACTAAGGCTGTCTCTTCACTCATTGAAGGTTTAAATTCGATCATTTTAAAAATTATCGATTACATTATGTGGTATGCTCCTTGGGGAGTAATGGCATTGATGGCCGGGTTGGTCGTAAGTTTTTCCGGCGATGGAGATATGTTCATTGCCTTGGGTTTGTATGTGCTCACGGCTGTTGCGGCTATGTTTATTATTATCTGTTTATTTTATCCCCTGTTGTTACGTTTGTTTACCCGGCGGAAAACTGGACCTTTTTTCCGGGCTTTATTTCCGGTACAGTTACTGGCTTTTTCCTCCAGTTCCAGTGCTGCAACCCTTCCTTTGACGATGGAGCAGACTGAACGTCAGTTGGGGGTATCCAATGAAGTTGCTTCTTTTGTGCTGCCCGTGGGGGTGACGATTAATATGGATGGAACTTCCTGCTATCAGGCTGTTGCTGCTGTTTTTCTGGCTCAGGTATTGGGAATAGACCTGACATTGATGCAGATGATCACCATTGTTG